>NZ_DATNPA010000711.1:0-8041 GCF_036703385.1 Allocoleopsis sp.
GGTGTTCCTTTAGCCAAGTTTTCGTAAAATTGCTCCATAAGTAGGCGAGTACTATAATCATCCACCTTCCATAAAGATGCCATCACAGTTTTAGCTCCACCTTTGAGAAAGTAATAGCCAACACCAGCAATTTCCCTGCCATCCAGTCCTTTCCCACCTAAAGCCGTTTCGCAAGCTGACAGCACAGCCAGGTTCACATTGCGCAAATTTAGCCAAGTTTCAATCTCTGGAATGGCTAGCTTCTCCCCCGTACCCAGCAGCAGGAAAGACTGATTTGCTCGTCCTGGCACAAATTTGCTATGGGTCGCGATGTGTAAAAAGTGATGATTGGGTAAATTATCTCGTAAGGTGAAAAAATTAAAGTCTCGATTGAGGTACTCTATGCCGGGATAAATTCCCGATTTTTCAGATTTATTTTGCCGCACGATCGCATTTAACTCAAGTGGCACATTAGGCAGAGGTGGAAACTCACCTATGGCATCAGACACGCCTAAAGCAAGAACCTGATTTTGATCATTAGCAACAGCGGTTTTGGATCCTGATAACCTGTTAGCAAGCAGAGACTCATTGGTAGGTAATGGCGTCTCGGTCAAGTTAGCAGATAGCACGGTAGAAACATTATAGTTTTCCATCAAGTACTTTTCGCCATCATACAGAGCGCTCATGGGAATATAGCGCGTTGAGCGGTCTAGAGCAAAGACTAAGTTATGAATGTTATTGGCTTTCAGTTCTCCTTCCAATGGTTTGATCAGCCAGTCATAAAGTTGCTTACTGGTTGCGTTTAGCTCATCAATATTTGAAGAACGATTTTGTAATAATCGGCGAAATTTTGTAACCGTTTCTTCCAACTGAGTTTGATTGACTCCTGAAACTTCTGCACTGGTAAAAATGCCTCCTTTTGATGCCCACATTAGCCAAATTTTGTTGTCTAGTACCAAAGGATAAATCAATAGGGTACCGGGTTGAGCTTCTACCAGTTTTTGGGCTTTTTGAGCCAATTGGTTAGGGTCAACAAATGCCTCATCTGTAGCACGCTTGTTGCGAATAGCTGTTTCGAGCTGATCTAGTGTTTGATAATATTGTTGGGTCACGACCTCCCGCTGTTTCAACAGTTGCTCCAACTCTGAACAACGAGTTCGCTGGCATTCAGCCAGCCGATTGCCAAAACGGATTAAACCGCCATATTCTTGAAAAATCTGTTGCTCGGTCGGTGTTAGGGTCAAGCTAGGAGGCTGACCTTGTTGTGTGTTGTTAACTCTGGGGTTGCCGGTGTACTCGCGCAACTCTTGTCCTTTGAGCAGTTCTACCACCTGTAGTGCTTCTAATTTGCGCGTTTGGGCTAGCAGTAAATGGGTAAAAGATCGATAAACATCGGTGGCTCCTAAGCCAAGCATATTCTGAATAGCTTGAGGAAAAGAGCGTTGCAACCAAACGGGTAGGCCAGCAATTATCCTAGGATTTTGTTCTTCATTTTTGTTAATAGCCTGCTTGTAGTAAGCGATCGCTGTAGCTAACAGATTGGATTCTTGGTAAAGGCGGGAGAGTCCTGCAAAAGCGCTGAAACTATTGCTGATTGACAAAGCCTCTTGATAGGCGGCGATCGCTTGTTGCTTTTGTCCGGCCTGCCTATGAATTTCACCGAGAACTTCTAGAGCTAATCCTTCTAAATCCTGGTTCTTTAGCTCTTGAGCAATAGCTCGACTTTGGTTAATCAATTCCAGCGCTTTTTGAGACTTTCCGTTCTGAGAATAGCCCAAGCTGGAAACGATGAGGGCTAAGGCTTCCACTCGAGAACTTTTGATTTCTTGCGAGATGGCTAACCCCTGCTCGGTTAATTGAAGAGATTGTTGAATATTCCCCTGCCCTAGATAAGCCAGACCTTGCATTACTATAGCAGTGCCTTCTTCTTCCCGCTTTTGCAGTTTTTGTAAAACATCTCTCCCTTCTTCCGTAGACTCAATAACTTTTTGGTATTTTCCCTCCTGTAGGTGAACACCAGCTAAAGTCAATAATGAAGAGGCAGCAGCAGTGGGAATATTGTTTTCTTTAGCTACTTTTAAGCCGTGCTGAGCAAAAATAACGGCACTTCGATTATCTTGGCGGGAATCGTACACACTACCGAGCCGCGCTAGGGCGTTGGCTTCTGATTCGTAGTCTTCAATTTTCCAAGATGTTGTTAAGCCGGATATAGCCGCCATCGTTGCTTTTCGATAATCACTGGGCGGCGAGGCTAAAGACTGGGAAGCCCTAGCTAGAGTCAAAAAAGCGACGGCCTCTGCTTGAGAATTGTGCAGTGCTTGAGCTAGTCCCAAGCTGGCCTTCGCTGACTCAAGGGCTTGCTGATATTGTCCGGTAGAATTATAAGCCTCTCCTAAAGCCATCAGCACTTTTAATTCCGTATCACGCTCTCCCAGTTCTTGTGCGATCGGCAAGATTTCTGCGGAAAGTTCAATCGTTTGCTCCGAGTTTTTCACCGAAGTATAAACATTGAGCAGTTCCCTGAGAATTTGAGCTTTTTCGGTACGAGTATTGGTATTTTTAATAGAGGATAAATTCAATTGATTGGAAATGTTTTGAACTGACCCAAAAGTTTGCCCTGCTTCTGATAATTGATTGGGCTTTAAGGCGCATCTTGCACCATTTGTTAAGAGGGGCGTCTCGCCTGTCCTACACTCAGGGATGATTCGGGTGGGGTAAGCATCGCCACTACCCCAGGGAAAGCTGGTTGAGACAGGTGTAAAATCTGAATTTAGCGGCTCTATGCTCTCTGGAGATAGCTGTGCTGTCTCCACTTGGAAGTTAGGCATCATCCCTTGATGTGTACAAACAAGCAATGCACATTTTTGCCCATCTTCCCATCTCCCCATCTCCCCACCGCCCGCCCTCCCTCTCTCCCCATCTATTTCTGAGACAGGAGCGACTCTGTTTAGAGTTTTTGCCACGACAGGTTGAGGAGGGATTACAGAACACAGCAAGGCAGCCGTTGCAAAGCCAAGCAATTTCAGAGATGGATGCATAGGGAAAGTCGGGCAGCGTAGAGCACGATATGAGTTGACAAAATATCCTATCTGTTATATTAGAAACTTCTAATCTACCTACAGTAGGACTTCTGTTCGCTGGCATTTCCGACCCGCTGCCAAGAACTGTACCTCACCCCTGCTTCCTGAGAAATTTTTCAAGTGAGAAACAAAATGGCATCAAACTTTGTCATTAGGCTTGGGTTCTGCCATCTTTAGTAGAAATACCCTACTCTTCGTTTAAGATCCTGTGCACATGGCTTGGTTTAATCGTTCATCACGCATCATTATCCTGACGGCAATACTGGCGATGGCTTTAACGATAGGGTTTGGAGCCAATCTCTCCGCGCAGGTGCCAAAGCAGTCGAGACCTAGCTCCTCTCTCAGCGGCAAGTTACCCAACCGATGGAATTTCACTCTACCCAAAGGTCAAGGACTTCCCGTGAATCGACAGGGCGGAGCAACCAGAGGTGAAGAATGCATCGAACCTGTTGATGCAAAAGTCACAGCCTTGGTTCCAGATTCGGGAGTAGGAGCAACGGCAGCACCGTATCCAACTGTTTTTTGGTACCTGCCCAAGGCATCCGCATCAGAGGTGGAGGTGGTGGTGCGGGACGCTAAGGAGCAGGATATTTACTCCACGAAGTATACATTGGCGAAGTCGGCGAACGGAACTGTCGTGGGTTCTCCGGGCATCATGAGTTTTTCTCTTCCAGCCTTTGCGAACCTCTCCCCTTTGGAGATGGGTCAGGAATATCACTGGATACTAAGGGTCATTTGCCCTGCCGATTCTGCCGATGATTTCGAGTCCTCAAAGGATATCGTGGCGAGTGGCGGAATCGTGCGAGTTAGACCCGACCCAACTCTGGCTCAAAGAATTCAGCAGGCAACGCCTCAGGAGCGTGTTGCTCTCTATGCTAATGCTGGGCTTTGGTACGAGACGGTAAGCGGTTTAGTTGAGCTACGGCGCGATCGCCCGAATGATAGTGAGCTAACACAGGCTTGGAATCAATTGCTCAATTCAGTTGGGCTGGATAGCACGTTCAAGAAACTATAGAGATGAGTTTGTTCTTGGGAATGGGGAATTAGAATTTAGTGTTTGTAGGGTGCCTTACCTAGCTCTAGAGAAGGCACAAGACAGCTCTAGGGCAGGCACAAGACCTGCCCCTACAGTCCCTAAATTTATCGGGCTTAGGGGGTGCGGGTCAAACCCCTCGTGAATTGACCAACAACATCATTCATTCGCAAGCAGGTGAGCAGATAGATGCCAGAAGTGAGTCACCTTATTCCAACGGCAGAGTAACGGTAAATGTGCTGCCGACTCCAACTTCACTGCTCACCGCAATTCTTCCTCCATGCAAATCTACGGCTCTTTTAACAATCGCTAATCCTAATCCAGTTCCTTGGATTTTATCCACATTACTCGCTCGATGGAAAGACTCAAAAAGCCGTTTTTGTTCTTCTTTGGGAATGCCAATACCCTCATCTTGAATTTGGACAATAGCCTCTCCATCTTGATAAGCCAATGTTATATTTACGGTGCCGCCTTGGGGTGAATATTTAAGGGCATTGGAGAGCAAATTTCCGAAGATATGTCGTAATAACTTTTCGTCCATGCAAGCTCTAGTTGATGGAGCATTATTCACAAATTTAAGGGTATGCTGCTGACTAATATTGAGTTGCATTTCTTCGAGTAGAGAGAGGAAAAATTGTTCTAGATCCAGAGAAGTAGGGTTAAACTCTAATTTCCTGGCATCGGCTTTCCCAATGAGTAGCACATCATCCAACAGGCTAGTCATGTGTTGAACGGTGTTTTGAATGCGATGCAAATGGCTGAGTTTTTTCTGATCGTCCCACCTGTGAGCGTAATATTCGAGTAATTCAGCGGAACTGAGGATAGTTGTTAGCGGGGTACGGAATTCATGAGAAGTCATAGAAACAAAGCGAGATTTGAGCTCGTTGAGTTCCTTTTCTTGTGCCAACGCTTTGCGAATTTCTTCTTCCGCTCGTCGCCGCTCAGTGATGTCATGAAGGGTTCCAGAGATGCCGATAATAGCATCGTTAGCATCTAGAATAAGTCGAAAAAAAGCTTCAATCCAGCGAACACTGCCGTCTTGAGTGCGGTAGCGAATTTCGTGATGGCAGTATTCTTTTTGTCTGGTAATCAGGGAGTGAAATTGCTCAAAGTTGAGTTGGCGGTCATCCGGATGAACGTAATTTAAAAAGTTCGTACCGATGCTTTCTTGTATCGAAAATCCTGTAATTTCAGTCCAGGCAGGATTAAGAAATATCCATACACCTGTTTCATCCGTTTGGCAAATCACATCTTTTATATTATTCACCACCAATCGATAGCGTTTCTCGCTCTTTTGCAACGCTTCTGCGGCCTGTTTTCGCTTAGTAATGTCGCGGAAAATTAACACTGCTCCCTGTAAATGTCCACGTTGGTTGCGAATCGGAGCACAACTATCATCAATGGGGATTTCCCTACCATCTCGTGCAATCAAGGTAGTGTTTTCAGCCAATTCAAGGACAATTCCTTCCTGTAACACCCGTTTGATAGGAATTTCAGCAGCTGCTCGTGTGTGTGCGTGGATAATGTGAAAGACAGTATCAATTTTTTGTCCGAGAGCGTCTTCTTTTGTCCAGCCCGTGAGGGCTTCTGCCACCGGATTCATAAAGGCGATCGCTGCGTTTGTATCCGTTACAATCACGGCATCGCCAATACTGGAAAGCGTGACTTCTAACCACTGGCGCTGTTGCTCTAATGCCTCTTCTGCCTGCTTGCGCTCGATAAACTGCCCGATTTGCTGACCAATTGCAGTTACCATTTCTAGTAAATCGCTGTCCGGTTGTCGAATTTCACGGCTGAGGAAGGTGAGGACACCGAGAACTTCCTTACTGCCTAAGATGGGGAAACCAAACGCGCCATGAACTCCCGCTTTGTCGGCAACAGCAGCACGGAGAAAGTTGGTGTCCTTGACAACATCAGCAATCCATGCAGGTTTCCCACTCTCCCAGATGCGTCCGGGTAGTCCAACACCTGGGGCAAAGGTGATGCTTCGAGTCACGGCTTCAAATTCAGGCACTTCAACGGAGGACTGGTACCACACTTTGACACAATCCAGTTGGTTGGCTTGGTGGTTGACACACCAGAGTTCGCCAACGTCCCATCCCAAGCCGTCACAAATGGCTTGGAGAATTTTTGGGGTGGCTTCGTGTAAGGTGGTGGATTCTGCTAAGACTCGTGCTGTAATGTACTGCGTTCGTAGACGTTGTTCGGCTCGTTTGCGCTTGGTGATGTCGCGAAAGATTCCCGTAGTTGCTGTGGGTTCGCCATTTTCATAGTGGCAGTTGAGACTTCCCTCCAAGGCGATCGCACTGCCATCCTTTGCTAGGACAATCATGTCAACTTTCAGGCTTTCTTGTCCGGAGCACAGAGAGTTGAATAGTTCTCTACAATGATGCTGTTGTTTGGGATGGATGAAGTCGAAGATTGTCAGGCGATCGCATTCTTGTTGGCTGTAGCCGAGTGTTTCGCGCCACGCACGATTTACCGAGAGTAAGCGTCCATCACTCAGGGAAACGGTCTGAATCAGAATATTCGCATTGTTTAAGAAGTCTTGTAGTTGTGACTGGCTCTGTTGGCTTACCTCTTCTACTGGCTGGCGTTCCGTGGTTTCCGTTGCCAACTTACAATCAACCGCTTCATGTTTTTCCCCACGTCGCCGTGAGAGTTTAGCAACAGCGATCGCTAGATCCGAGAAACGAGGGAATCCCTTGTTTTTTAGCATAACCAGCTCATTGGAGTCTCATCAGGTCACTGAGACTAGGTTGAAGGGTAGATATACTTACGCGCACTACTTACCCTACTTTTTAGCGTTCAGTGGTTTCCTCATATTTTGCGAGACTTGATTAGGCTTCTGCCACCGTATTTTCACTAGGAATGAGGGAATTGGTAATGGCTAATGGGTAATAGGTAATGAAGTTTACTGCTATCTGCTCGTTGCTGCTGTCCTTGGTTCGGGAAAGACCTGAATGAGAAGATACCGTTGGTTCATTGACGAGGGGTCTGACCGATCACCCCAAAAAACCGGATATCTCCCTTTATTACGATATTGTGCAATTACACTCCTCTGTTATGGGTAAACCTAAAAGAGGTGCCCCTACAAAATCTCCCTTTATAGGGTTTAACCCCTCGTGAATTCGCCAGCAATATCATGTGAATGGCTGAGAAATTTCATTATTTACTGAATTCTTCCAAAATACCTAGCAGCAGAGACAGTTCATCAAGAGAGTATTCAGCCAAATCCAGCACCAGTTCTTGAGCTTTCAGATGCAAAAACTGCCACACCGTTCCACTGGTGATTATGCCCAAAATCCCTTTCTCCAATCGGTCTTGCATTTCTGACGCTTCTGGCTGGCTGTTTTTAATTTGAGCAGCAACCATCTGGGCAGCACATTGCCCGTAACCAGAAGCTAAGTCACTCTTCTTGGCTTCCACCAGTACAACGACTGGCAAACCGATAAACGCCTGCTGTCTTGCCTTGGCAATCAGAAAATCAACAAATCCGGAGAGTCCTCTGCTAGCGTCTACGTTGAACTCTCTGCCTGAGAAAATGCTAATGCTAGTGCTATGTCTGCGCTTCATCTCCCACATAATAGGAGCAATGAGCATCTCTGATCGCGCCTTTTCCGAGCCGATGGCGATAGCTAGGGGAAGGTTGAAGTCCAGGGTTTCTCTAAGCCAGGATGAAGGCTCTACAGATTCAATCCCCTCAAAGATTCTCTCTTGTTCTTGGTAGTTCAGGGCAAACTCTCTAATATCGAATCCGTTTGCATTGGAATCCTATTTTTTTAACGCAGAGAGCGCAAAGGGGGACGCAGAGGGACGCAGAGGTTTTTGAAGAATTCCGATGCAAGTGGAAATGATATAACTACTTGTTCCAAGCTGAATTCTGAATAACTCATTATCAAAGCGTGTGCAACAAGTGGTGGGGCACATCTTTTCAATCCCTGATAGG
>NZ_DATNPA010000712.1:0-6641 GCF_036703385.1 Allocoleopsis sp.
ATGTGGATGAGAAGTCCTTCCTGCGGGATGGGGATGAGAAGTCCTTCCTGCGGGATGGGGACGACGAGCTTTTTTAGCCGCCGATTGGAGCCGTCCTGCGCCTTTTTTAATGGCGGGTGCTGCTGCCTTTCCGACTTTTGATGTGGTTTTTCCGACTTTCGATACAGTGTTAAAAACGTTGGGTATTGCCTTTCCGACTTTCGATAGACCCCCTACAAAGGTGGGTACTGCCTTAGCCAAAGATCCAATAGCTCCAAATGAAAGATAGTCACCCTCGAATTCGTTCTCGAATTCGTCTTCATACTCACTCTCGAATTCGTTCTCGAATTCGTCTTCATACTCGCCTTCGTATTCGTCTTCATACTCGTTCTCGAATTCATTCGCGTGTAGTCTAGCCGGTTCAAACATTTTGGTTTTCTCCTAAACTTTGTATCCCGTTCTAGCTTCGTTCTCTAGCGCTCAATCCCTAGCACTAATCCGGCGTGGTTCATCAGGCACAGTCCGTAATCAGAATGTGCTTTTGGAATTTGGAAAAAGCTGATTTACCTTCTGATTATTAATAGGTGTACGCGAAATCAACTCATACACTTCTCAGATAGAAATGGGAAAGACTCAGGGAGTGACACAACCCTGCAGCTCCGACCTGGTATTGATTACAAGAAAAAAAAATTTAATGGCGGAGGTAGGGGAATGAAAGGAAGGCGTCGCGATTTCCTTGTCAACTGATATCTATCGCTCTTGCATCACTCTAAGGCGTGTTTTCTCGCCCCTTCGATCCCCCCAGCCCTCCTTAATACTATGCATTACCCATAAGTCCCAAGATGCTGTAGGGGCGAAGCATTTGGGCGATAGATTAGAGGCAAAAACCAGGATTTTTCGTTCCAAATGCTGACGCTCGTTCCTCGCTAACACTGCGCTAACACTGCGCTAACACTGCGCTATCGCTACCGCTTCGCTAACGCCCTTTCACGCGATCGTATAATCCTCGAACTTGAGGGCGAAGCATTCGCGCAGAAATATTTGGGTACGACCGAAAAGATAAAACGCGAATGCTTCGCCCCTACAGAGTTTCAGGAGATGTGGGTAGTGAATATATATGCCTAATTTTTAGAAAAGTGTATAAGTTGATTTTGCTGACACCTATTAATAATCAGAAGCAAGGTTAGTACAGCAGAGCGTAAATAAAATCCCATTTTTCCGACTCAAGCTTACGGTCAAGATTAGGTTGTGAGATGGGAATAAAACTTACGCCGCACTGTACTAGATTGAGCTTTAAGCACCAGAAATAGACGAGAAAATCATCATTCTAGGTGCAGGTCTAGCTGGGATGGCAGATGCCTACCAGTTGGGCAAAGTTGGCAACGACTGTAGGAAACTTTTGCCGCCATGCACTAGCATGGCTGGAACGCTTCATTAGTAAATTCACGATCGCTTTACGAAGATTTACCAACCCACACTAATGACCTCATGCTGGGAGAACAACATTATGAATAGGCGTGCCAACGGCAAGAGCGCAGGTACTACTGTAAAGGAGATCGAATCAGCTCCCGTTGCCAATTCAAAACAGAAGGATGAGAGGAGAACTGACAAAACTTTCCACTACTCCCATCCAAAAATCGAAGACGATAGCCCAGGCGAAATTTTTTCTATTAATCAAATTTTGCAAGGCATCAAAAAAATAGCAGCAAACGTGACACCTACCGCTAAGCGCCTAGCTCCTGTTGTAGCCGGTGTGGTCGCTAACGCAAAACCTCTAGCCAGTGCAGCAGCTAGCGCTTTGGCTGAGGGAGGTGAGATGGAAGCTGAGCAAATGGAAGCCGCATTCTTTGGCACCCATGAAGCTGAAGCGGAAGTCGCTGCCACTGAGACTGCTCGCGATGCGGCTTTAACTGAGGTTTTAGCCGCTGAGGCGACGCACTGCGAGAGTGAAAGCGAAGCAGAAGCCCTAATAGGCACCGCTGTGCCTATTGCAATTAGCAGTATGGGGGGAAAGCGAGCATTACGTCATGTGATGCCAACGCTCGTACACAGCACCACTCAGCTAGTCCGCTTCTTACACCGACGCGGGTCAGCTGGTCGCCAACTCCTGCGGCTCATCCCAACTATCCTGCGTCGAACCGTTGCAAGCTTGCACGCAGCTCAGCAATCTGGTCACGCCATTAATTCTGACTTAGTCAGGCGTTTAATGGCGCTACAGGCGGCGCAGGTACTGAGTAACTCTCAGCTCTTAATGCGTGCCATGACTCGTAATACCCTTATCCGGCAACACACTGTTGCTCTAGCTGAACCTATGTCCTGTCCTTTCTGTAACAGTCCAACAAGGAGAAGTTCAAAAATGGCCAACCAACAAGAAGCTCTTTTCGAGGCTCCTGCCGCACACGAGCAAGCAGTTCGCTACAGCAATCCTTACTCGAGTGCAGAATTTGAGGATGAGTGGGAATATGAGAATCCCTACTCTGGCAATCCCTACTCGAATCCAGAATTTGAAGCTGAGTGGGAGAACCAAGAGGCAAGTCATTATGCCAATCCTTACTCGAGTGCAGAATTTGAGGATGAGTGGGAGAACCAAGAGGCATACTCGAATCCACAATTTGAGGATGAATGGGAGAACCAAGAGGCATACTCGAATCCAGAATTTGAGTATGAATGGGAGAACCAAGAGGCATATTCAAATCCAGAATTTGAGTATGAGTGGGAGAACCAAGAGGCAAATCCTTATGGCAATCCTTACTCGAGTGCAGAACTTGAGTATGAGTGGGAATATGAGAATCCCTACTCTAACCCGGAACTGGAGAATGAGGGCGAATATTTCTCCCTGAAGGATGTCTTTAAAAAGGTGGGACAGGGGTTTAAAAAGGTTGCAAAAAAGGTAGTACCAATCGCAAAGAAACTAGCTCCTGTGGCAGCGAACGTGGTTGGCATGTCACCAATAGGGATGGGAGTTAAGATAGCTAGCTCACTGCTCAACGAGGCTGAAATGGAAGCAGAAAACATGGAGGCTGAGTTGTTTGGTAGCAATGAGGCGGAAGCGGAAGTTGCCTTAAATGAAGTAGCACACGAGGCGGCACTCGGCGAGTTCCTAGCCGCCACCGCTGCTGAGGCAGAAAGCGAAGCCGAAGCCGGAGCCGCTGCTGCTGCGGCTTTGCCTGTTACTGTCTCGGCTATGGGAGGACGACGGGCGTTGCGGCATATTCTGCCATTGATGGCTCAGGCTACTGCACGACTGGTCAGCACTTTCCAGCAGCAAGGAGAGCCAGGGAATCAATTGCTACGATTACTGCCGACGATTCAACGCCGGACTGTTGCAGCATTGAGGGTAGCAGCTCGCCAAGGTCAGCCTATTGATGGATCGCTAGTGTCAAGCACAATGGCGGCAATGGCGCATCGGGTGCTGAGCAACCCAGATGTGGTGCAAGGCGCGATTACGCGCAACGCTGTGCTGTACCAACGGACTGCGCTACCCCACAGCGATCGCCACCAGTCTCGACAACGAGTACGGCCTTCAAGACGGATGAACGATGCCGTGCCAGAACCAGCCGCAAGACGATGACCCCAACCTGTAGAGCAATAAAAAATCTCTTGACAGTGATGAGTATTCTATGCAGCAGTTATGGCAAATTTACCCGCCCCAACTATTACGCAAGTCTCCTCTAGAAAGGCTACCTCCAAAGGAGACACTCTCCGCCCGACGGGTATTGGACCCCAACGAGCATCGACACAGGCTAACCGCAGTCAAAGTGCGACAACATCTGACGAGCAACACTTGCTCGATAACTGGCTAGCCATTCAGTCGATTAATTTAACCGAGCATGCCAAATCGCTACGAGCCTTTACCAAAGATGAATTTGGTACCGGTCCAGCAGCACCTAGCGAGGCGCATATCGAAGCCACCAATCGCTTTATCGATAAGTTCAAGAGACGATTAATCGAGAAGTCGCGCTGGGTTGAGGCAGCAGCAAATCAGGCTCGACGGGAACCAACCAGTAAAAATTTACAGCGGCTACTAGAGCGCAAGCAGGTTGTGAGTAACCGTGTGCTGTACGTAGAAGGGATTTGGGACTTCTACTTTGATTTGTTCGTTCAGCGCCTTTCAAATTTTGGCGAACAGTTGCGCGCTATAGACCGAATTGCTGCTAATTGCTACGAAGACCTGTATCTTCGCTTAGGTACAGCGCGACCTACTCCCAGACTTTTACCGTTCTGCTACGCCAACAGTGGCTTCAGTCCAGTTACCTATCGACGTGGTGTCCCGCTCACGAAGCTGCGACGCAACCCTAACCCCTTCCCACTGATCGTGCTACCTCAACATCGACTGAGTAATGTGTGGGCACTATCGAGCATCTTGCATGAAACATCTCACAATCTTCAAGCGGACTTAGGGTTATGGGAAGAAATCCCAGCCCGCATCTACAACCGTCTGACCACTGAAGGGCGTATCTCACCTGATATAGCCCAGGTGTGGGCACGCTGGCACAAAGAGATGATGGCGGATATGTTCGCACTAGTTCTTGGTGGCCCAGCAACCGTTGAGTCGCTGATGGATGTGGTAGGGCGATCGCCTGCCAGCACGGTGAAATTTAATTCCATGTCGGCTCATCCAACACCCTATTTACGGGTGCCGATCAACCTAATTTTGCTGCGACGCTTGGGGTTTGACAAGATGGCTACCGACCTGACGCGAGTCTGGCAACGCCTCTATCCGCGCCTGACACCTGAAGATATTCCGCCAGCCTTTATGAAGACCTTCTATGCAGCCGCTGAGATGGTTGTGGACACGATGGTCTTCCAACCCTACCACCAGTTTGGCGATCAATGCTTGGCTCAGCTGGTTCATTTTGGTCCAGCGGAAATGGAAATGGTGGAAATGGCCGGTCATCGTTTAGCAGCAGGTCAAGACCCCGGTACTGTACCAGTCCGTTTCGCCATCAGTATTGCCCGTTTTGTTCTCGATCGCCAGCTTGCCACACCAGAAACCATTACTAACAACTTCTACCGCATTCTCGGAAGGAGATAAACCGATGATCGTTACCACTCCAAACAGTTCATTCTGGCAAAACGATAAACCGACGATCGTTCCCACTCCAGCACCTCCACTAAAAAATACCGTCCTGAAATATCAACCGTTCATCCAAGCTTTAGGGGAATCGATTGGTCAGTTGGAGGAGGACGAACAACAATTGATTGTCTGCTTGCAAAACTTAATTAAAAACTTGGAGTTCTCAGCTGAAGAGGCTTGCAGATTAGCGATTCCGGAACTCCAGAAAGCACTGCAAAACCTGCAACAATCCCCGACCGAATACACCAAGATTTTCTTGAGTAAGGTTAATTTAGACTTTGACGGGTTGTTAGCAGCAGTCAAACTCGTTCAGATCTATTTTCAAACCACTCAGCCTCTGAACCAGACGTTGACTGACCTGAAAAATACCTTAACAAGGTTATCTGAATGTGACATCAAAGATATTGGTCCTTTAAATACAGATAACAAACCGTCCCAGGTCTTAGAATTGGTTGAACCCGTCGAGCAGGATCGCTGCAATCTGCATCATAAACTGTGTGAGGGCGAAGGGGCGCTCAAACAAGGAAAAGGCCCTATCGAAGAAATTGACCAAATTCAAAGTCTGCGTATGGGGAGTGAGGAAATCCTCCGTATTCTCGATAATCAAGTCCCCCAGAGGAAATTATCGGTTTTTCAAAGAATGGCTCAATTCATTGCTCACTTAAAAGAAGTGAAAGAAACCCTTAATTTTTTGAGTCGCCAAGGGACTTGTTTGTCTGACACGGAGATCGAAGACATCAAGAAGTTAATCCAAAACTGGGGAAAAGCGATTGAAAAAATCCAAAATTTAGAGAATATAGAGGATTTAACCGATGTCTCTAAAAGTAGGCAAGCGATTGCCCAATCGATTCAGATTCACGACTTTCTGGAAGAAAATTACAACTACCTTGCAGAAATTTTTAGGAGCAACGCTCTACTCAGTGCCGTAATCCTTTAGACGAAAATTAATTAAGAAGAGGTTAGCGATGGCAGTAATAGTCGATCGATTTATTGAGCGGGCAAATACCCAGCTGGTTCGCACTCGTGCCACTCATCTGAAGAATCTGCGAACCTTAGTCATGAGCCAGCTCTATCCTACAAATGCATCAAACGGCAAAAGCTTAGGGAATGAACAAAGAAACGATCCCCTAACTACGCTGGCTAACACGTTCACCCGCTATGCTCAGACCCAGCAAACCGCTTATGAAACGGGCACGTCCCAAACTGTTGGTGCTGGCAGTACCAACTTAATGGAACGGCAAGTGTCTAATGCCTTATCCCAGGTTCTTGGACGTGCTCCCGGACGCACTTCGGATAGTTTTATCAGCGCCCTGAATGAAGCGTTCCCCACAACCAGCAATGGGAAAGTCAGTTTCACTCCTTCGCGGAGTATAGTTTCGCTTTACGCCCACAACGAGAACGGCATTACACCCAATCAAAGGGGGTTGATAGCCGCTGGATTAGCCGGACAGTTGTCAGCTGAGCAGGCTACTCTCTATCGTCAGACCAGTATCATCGCAGCAGATGGACTCAAGGTACTCGAAGGTTTACACCCTGTCGCTCCAGAAGCCGATCTCGACCGAGTCGAGGCGCTGCGAGCGCTGGT
>NZ_DATNPA010000713.1:0-12387 GCF_036703385.1 Allocoleopsis sp.
AACAACCCGCCAGTGGTTTTAACCACTGTCTTATAGCTAAAGTCGTCTTCATACGACTGGATGAGAGTTTTAGTCCACTTAAGTGGACTTAAGCTATGACGCCGGAGTTTTAACTCTGGGCGGGTGAGAACACCTTATTGAGAATGGTGCAAGATATCAGATAGAGAATCTGTGCATTTGTGGAGCGGTTCTCGCTACCTGTTCACTTCGCTCTCTAGTAAAGTCCATCAGCTTCTAACTACCATTCCCCAACTTTTCCCGATCGCTATCGCCAGCAGGAGGTTCCACTTCAGTTACACCATTCCACTCATCCGGCAAAGCGCGCTGAACCGAAGGTTCCGCTTCGTGATCGCCAAATCGAGCAACAACCAACCAGCCAACGTAGGTTTGGCCTCTCTAGGTCAGTGTAGATCGTTGACTTCCTAGCAAGACTTTTAAAATGAGTGAGATAGGCAGCTATAGCAGTTCTCACTTGTGTGAAGTACATAGCGAAAAACCTAACCCCCAACCCCTTCCCTACAAGGGAAGGGGAGTTAAGAATCAAAGCCTCTCTCCTTGTAGGAGAGAGGTTTGGAGAGAGGTCATACTGTATCTCATCCAATCGAGTAAGGACTATAGCCTGCCTGCGTTCGTCATAACCTTCTCACACATTCTGTGGACTCATGGCTTTTTCTTCGATCATTCGGGCACTGGAGCGATCGCCCCTGACGGGAGAACTACTCTCCAAGCTGAATCGCGCTTCATCGCTACATCTGAATGGTGTCTCCCGCCTAGCGAAGGGATTGGTGGCATCTGCTCTGTCCAAAGCGAGTCAATGCAACTTGTTCGTCGTTTCTAGCACTCTAGAGGAAGCCAGTCGCTGGGCAACACAACTGGAAGCGATGGGCTGGGACACTGTCCACTTGTACCCAACCTCCGAAGCCTCGCCCTATGAGCCATTTGACCCAGAATCTGAGATGACTTGGGGACAAATGCAGGTGTTGGCAGATTTGGTGGAACAGTTGAAAGTTAGAAGGTTGAAGGTTGAAAGTTCAGAAGACCATAACCTTCAACATGCAAACCTTCAACTCTCTACCCCTCGAATGGCGATTGTCGCTACACAAGCGGCGCTGCAACCCCACCTACCGCCAGTCGATGCCTTTAAGCCCTACTGCTTGACACTCAACCGGGGAATGACGTGGGATTCCAAAACGATTGATGAGAAGTTAGCGCGACTGGGTTACGATCGCGTTCCCTTGGTGGAAATGGAAGGTCAGTGGAGTCGGCGGGGTGATATTGTTGATATTTTCCCCGTCTCCGCAGAATTGCCGGTGCGGTTGGAATGGTTTGGAGATGAACTCGATCAGCTACGAGAGTTTGACCCTGCCACACAACGCTCCCTGGATAAAATTGACCACTTGGTGCTGACGCCTACGGACTTTGGCCCCATTGTGGCTGAGGTGCTGAGTGCCTCTGGAGTCGAACAAGTCAAAGCCCATCTGTCTCCTGAAGAACAAGACGCTTTGGAGACAGGCATACCCCCAGAAGGCATCCGCCGCTTTCTCGGTATTGCGTTTGATCAACCCGCTTCAATCCTCGATTACCTGCCGGAAAATACCGTTATTGCGATCGATGAACCAGAACAGTGTAGAGCACATAGCGATCGCGCTTACGAACACGCCGAAGAACAACTCACCCTTATTACTCCGTCACTGCCTAAAATCCATCGTTCGTTTGACGATTCCCTAGCAACCGTAGAACACTTTAACAAATTAAACCTCTCGGAACTGGCGGTCGAAGAGTTGAAGGTTGGCAAGTTGAATGTTGAAGGTTCAACCCAACCTTCCAACGTTCAACCTTCAAACCTTCAACCTGCTATCAATCTGGCCAGTCGTCCCGTACCCGTGACGCCGCACCAATTTGCCAAGCTGGCTGAGGTGATTCGTGGGGAACGTGATCGCAACTTCTCAATTTGGCTCGTTTCCGCCCAACCCAGTCGTTCCGTCTCCCTGCTGCAAGAACACGACTGTCCTGCACAGTTTGTTCCCAACTCCCGCGACTACCCAGCCATTGATAAGCTGCAAATCCAACACACACCGATCGCGGTGAAATATTCAGGATTAGCAGAAGTCGAAGGCTTCATTTTACCGACCTATCGTATCGTGGTCGTCACCGACCGCGAATTTTTTGGGCAGCATACCCTCGCCACGCCCAGTTATGTCCGCAAACGACGCCGCGCAGCCTCGAAGCAGGTTGACCCCAACAAGCTACAGCAGGGGGATTATGTTGTTCACAAAAATCACGGGATTGGTAAGTTCCTCAAGCTGGAAAGCCTGACTCTGAATCACGAAACCCGCGAGTATTTGGTGATTCAGTATGCGGATGGCTTGCTGCGAGTTGCGGCTGACCAATTGGGGGTACTCTCTCGGTTTCGGGCGACTGGGGAACGTCCGCCAGAACTCAATAAGATGTCTGGCAAAGCATGGGAAAAGACCAAGAATCGAGTTCGCAAGGGAATTAAGAAACTCGCGGTTGATTTACTGCAACTTTATGCCCAGCGATCGCAACGCCAAGGGTTTGCCTTCCCCTTGGATTCACCCTGGCAGGAGGAGTTAGAAGATTCCTTCCCCTACCAGGCAACACCTGACCAGTTGAAGGCGGTGCAGGATGTAAAACGGGATATGATGAGCGATCGCCCGATGGATCGGCTGGTTTGTGGGGATGTCGGCTTTGGTAAAACTGAAGTCGCAATTCGGGCGATTTTCAAAGCCGTTACAGCGGGTAAGCAGGTTGCCTTCCTCGCCCCAACCACGATTCTCACTCAGCAGCATTATCACACGATTAAAGAACGCTTCGCCCCTTACCCGATTCATGTGGGTTTGCTCAACCGTTTCCGCACCCCTGAGGAACGCAAGGAAATTCAACGACGCCTTGCCACAGGAGAATTAGATGTGGTCGTGGGTACGCATCAGTTGTTAGGGAAGGGGGTAAGCTTCCGGGATTTAGGACTGTTAGTGATTGATGAAGAACAACGGTTTGGGGTGAATCAGAAGGAGAAGATTAAGTCGCTCAAAACTCAGGTAGACGTTCTTACCCTCTCTGCAACACCCATTCCCCGTACTCTTTATATGTCATTATCGGGGGTACGAGAGATGAGTTTAATTACCACTCCACCGCCCTCACGGCGACCGATTAAAACCCATCTTGCCCCCTACGATCCAGAAGCCATGCGCACGGCGATTCGTACCGAACTCGATCGCGGAGGTCAGGTGTTCTACGTGGTACCCCGGATTGAGGGTATTGAAGAGGTGGGTACCCAACTACGGGAGATGATACCAGGGGTAAGACTTGCGATCGCTCATGGTCAGATGGATGATGCGGAACTGGAAGCGACGATGCTGGCTTTCGGTAATGGTGAAGCGGATGTTCTCGTTTGTACCACAATTATTGAGTCGGGCTTAGATATCCCCAGAGTAAACACCATCTTAATTGAAGATGCCCATAAGTTTGGCCTAGCCCAGCTTTATCAGTTGCGGGGACGGGTGGGTCGAGCTGGTGTTCAAGCTCATGCTTGGTTATTCTACCCGAAGCAAAAGGTACTTTCCGAACAGGCTCGGCAGCGCTTACGAGCGATTCAGGAGTTCACCCAGTTGGGTTCGGGTTATCAATTGGCGACGCGAGACATGGAAATTCGCGGTGTTGGCAATCTCCTGGGTGTGGAACAGTCGGGACAGATGGAGGCGATTGGGTTTGACCTTTATATGGAGATGCTGCAAGAGGCGATTAAAGAGATTCAAGGGCAAGAAATTCCCAAGGTGGATGATACCCAGATTGACCTCAATCTCACCGCCTTTATCCCCGCTGACTACATCCCCGATTTAGATCAGAAGATGAGCGCATATCGAGCCGTTGCCTCTGCTGAATCCAAGGATGAGTTAGTTCAGATTGCAGCGGATTGGAGCGATCGCTACGGGCCCATTCCTGCGGCTGCCAATCAGCTACTACGAGTGGTGGAACTCAAACAAAGTGCCAAATCGTTAGGGTTCAGTCGCATTAAACCAGAGGGCAAGCAGAACGTTATCTTAGAAACGCCGATGGAGGAACCCGCTTGGAATCTGCTCAAGGAGAATTTGCCGGAACATTTGCGATCGCGCTTGGTTTATATGCCTGGAAAAGTTACTGTCCGGGGGTTAGGTGTCCTGAAGGCGGAGCAACAGTTAGAGAACTTGATTAACTTCTTGAGTAAGATGCAAGGGGCACTGCCAGAACCTGCTCTCGTTTGAGTTTTAGGTAAGTGGGCGTAACATCTTTTGTATGTCGAGTAATACCAATTCTCTCAATGCTTGCTACAGATACTGTTCTTGAACCCCCCTTCAAAAGGAGGGTTGGGGGGATCTATATGTAGTCTCTCTTGCATCGAAATGGTATTACTTGGCTACAAACCATCAATATTTCGACAGTAAGTAAATGGGTATAAGTAAAAGGCAATGGCTTACAGTGACTTTAAACTGAGCGAACTGATAAAAACCTTTGGCTTAACTATTAGAGAAACGGTTGATTTGTTTGCAGATGTTGAAGAGGTTGAATGTAGCGAAAATCTGGCTTTCAATCTCAGAGATAATATACCGTTAGCTGTAGCTATCGGTACGGAAAAAGCTCGTTCTGAAATGATTATTGTTCCGATATTATTGGAGATTAAAAGACGACTAAAACATCAAATCAGTTTATTTTTTGGTACAGATTTTAACGTTGACTTTGAAAAAGGATTAAATGGAATTTGTGACTTTATAATTAGTCTTTCTCCGGAACAGCTTTTTGTTAGCGCCCCAGTGATTACTCTTGTAGAAGCCAAGAATGATAATATTAAATCTGGCTTAGGACAGTGTGTTGCGGAAATGATTGCCGCACAAATATTTAATGAACGAGAGGGGAATGATATCATACCCATTTATGGAGTAGTAACCACGGGAGAACTCTGGAAGTTTTTGAAATTAGAAGAGAAACTTGTATCTATTGATTTAAGCAATTATCCGGTGGGCAATGCCAATAAGATTTTAGGAATTTTATTGAGTACTATCCACGACCAAACAGACGGACGTAATTAAAATCCAGAACCTAATGAATAAGAATAATACTTACCAAATATCGGGGCAGAGAAAAGATAGCTACTAGACCTATTGCAGAAGTAGGGAAAAAAGAAAGGAAAAAGGGAACACTAGACCTGTTTTGAAAGTCTCCTTTCATCCTGGAGTGTGAGCGGTACGCTCATTAATATCTCTTGCTTTCGGGTGTGGTCATAAGTAGTTGGTTGGGTGGAAGAATCCCCTTTGTCTTCCTTGTCTCCCTTGTCTCCCTTGTCTCCCTTGTCCCCCTTACCTCCCTATCACCAACGGTTTTTGACCACACCCGTTGCTTTCATTCAATTTTTGCCCCCCTAGCCCCCCAATTCTGGGGGGAACATGAGTTCAAAGTCCCCCAAAATTGGTGGATTTAGGGGCATTCTAGGATTTATGCAAGAGGTCTACTCTATTCGCCTTTTACCCTTCACTTTTCCCCCAATCTCTATGAGATTTTTGAATCAAAGCAAGAGGCCTAATCTACGCGGCGATATTTAAATTCACAGCCCTCTCGATCCACGAAGGTCAAAATGCTTCCAGAGGTTGAGAATTTATAGAGTACCTCTTCATCGCTGGCGATCGCAATCCTCACCTGGTTGCCTTCCAAGACTTCATATCCCCCTGCATCCCATAACGTAAAGTCTAGCCCCTGGTCACCTTTCTTGCCGACATAGATACCGCGTTCAGAAAATTCCACAGTATCTGGGTAAGCTTCGCTGCACTTGGTCGAGGTCACCTTTTGCCATTGCCCTACAAGCGTCATGTGTTTCTCCTGAATCTCATGATTTGTCCTGTGGTTTAACCCAGGGGTACATCCTATGCTAGACACTGACAGGCTAAGCCAAATAATAACGCTGATAACAATAGATAATCCGGCTCTGGGCCAATAGAGGATGTTCATTCTATTTAAAGATGAATGCCATAACTTCAAAGAGTCGCCCACGATGTCCAAGTACTCTTGTGGGCGACTGACCAAGGCTTAACTCATAGGACTTACGCATAGCCCCCCTTGAATGCGGGGGGTTGGGGGGAGCTAAGAGCAGTTGAAAGACCTGAAATCCCGTTCAGCGTGCGTAAGTCCTGACTCAGAATCTTTCAGCCTATCGAAACAATTTACAGCGACTGAACCAAATCAACGATTTCGTCACTTGCACTGACATCGTTGACCTTGTCCTGAAGCATCTTGACTAGCTCCTTAACAGGTTGGTTCCCTGAGTCTTTTTTGCCATGTTTCACCAACTCAGCGGCATCCTTAATCTCAAGTTCAGTAAGGACAGCCGTTTCGTCTAACAACTCGGCGGCAGCTTTGAGGTCAGCTTTGCGTTTTCCAAACCGTTTACCCACGCGCTTAGCTTCTACAATTGCATAGTGGGGACGGAGCACCGGATTGTCTAAAGCAGCCTGAATTGTCTCAATTCCTTCTTGAAGGTGGTCGCCTCCAATAGCCAGAGTCAGCAAAGCATCAGGTGTTGAAAGAACCTTGAGAGCGGCTTTGGCGTGTTCTTCATCAACGGGTGGCGTAACCATAGCGCTGGCTTCACCTGTGGTGCTGACAGCGAAACCATTGACCTCCCACTCAACTTCCACGATGACACGGTAAAGACCGGAAAGTGGAAATAGCGAACCCTGAGCACCGCGTAACAGCGTCATAGAGTGACTCATGCTCTTGCCGGGTTTAAGAAGGCGCAACTTCTCGTCATCCACACACAGGACGACGGGCTTAAAGGTTCGAGTCGTCCCAGACGGATCGATCACTTTTCCCTTCACAAAACCTGATTTGAGGCTTAAGCTTGCCGGAACAGGAATTTCCTGCTTGGTTGTGTTGACCAATTTGAAGTTGATTCGCATGGGTGCACCAATAGGCACGGCCTCCAGCAGTGGAGATACCTGGAGTTCTAGTCCCTCGACCTCCTCGATCAGATCGTTGGGACTGATGGGTGTCGTGTTGTAAGAGGTGCCAAAGGGAGTACCACCGGGACGTACATACTGATCTGGCATATGCCGCAACCGTTTGCGATCGTCGGGCGCATGTGACCATTGGATATTGTTGGGAAATTGCACAGGTGGTACAGCGCTCGCTGCAATCACATCCGTCGTATTCATAATGCCCATATCGACGGTGTTATGGTATAGTCCCATCGCGTGCCCAATCTCGTGGACTGCCGTGCGGAAATAGGGAGCGGTGGCAGTACCGAAGCGCATATTTTTTACCAGCCCCCAAGGGTCTGCATTCGGGACGACCCAATGGGAGGAGATACCAGCCCCCTCGCGAGGAACATTGTTCGAGTCCGTGCCGCCGTTATCGTACATAATGCCCCGCGAGGTGGAATCAAGTCGGCGCACACAAAGCACATGATAGCGCCATTCGGCGTCGAGATTTGCCGAATCACGACGGGCGAGCATGGCGGCGTGCATTTCCGCGTCTGACCAAGATTCACCGCTCGGCTCTACCACGTCCGAGTTACTTTCGATGACTGTGAGGTCCCATCCTACTTGGTCGAAGATCGTGCGCCAATCAGTATCAGCCCCGTTATTCAGTGGAACTTCAGAAGCTGACACTCTATCAATTTCCATTACAGCCCTTCGTAGGTACGAAGACACCCAGCCCATCGTGAGTGTGCCAACAACGGCTCCAGTGCTATCCTTAACATCACCCGTTAAGTAATCAGAACTGCTGGGATAGCCGAGCGGGGCTGGAGTCCAGCTCATGAGGGCGGTGAATGCCCCCTCATTAGTCCAACTATTGGTGGCATGATTGAACAGATAACGCTCGAATCCCAACGTGAAGCTGTTGCCTATCGTAACGAACTCAAGAATTTGCGTGATTCGGAGATAGTACCGATATCGATTTCGCGGAAAGACAGGAATTCCTAGTGCTGGGTTGGGTTCAACTGGGGGAAGAGAAGGTATAGGGAATTGGAACCAGCGGTGGAGGTAGAGATCGCCACTTGCGATTGTATTGGTGCCATCGTGTTCAACACGCATAGTACCGTCGTAATGAATGAAACCAAGAACGGGGCCAGTTGCAACAGGCGTGTAGCGGATTAGGTAGCACCCCCCTCGCAAGCTCCGGAAGCGAATCGGTGGCAAAACTATTGGGGGATTGGGCAGTTGCGGACTTGGCAGTTCTGAGATGGGAATTGGGTTGGGCAGTGGCGGAGTTGGTGCATCTGGGTTCGGAACCAGTCCTGCCTTGGGGATAAACGATGATTCTACAGGTTGAGATGATGAATGGTTGTTCAAAATATTGCTCCTGCTAATTTCACGGCACTGTCAAGTCCGTCTGGGGATTAACTTGACAGTGCCGTTTGCTTGTCTACCTGTTTATTTTGAAAATTGCAGGGAAGTGTTGGCAGTACCCTCAAGGGTACTCTTGCGTTGGAGTGTTGCTTCAAACGAAAAAGCGCGGCAGAAGTGGTCGCCCGATTTTGGATTTTGGATGCAAGGATTTTGGATTGGCTCCGCAATGAGCGGACGGAGCTTGAAATTCAAAAAATTTTTTTGATAATTCCCCTTAAAAAGGGAGGCTTGAAACCCCTTTTTTGGGTCAGATTCTTTGCTCTTCAATGATTCGCTTCCAAGAAAATGCGCTTAACAGGGGTATAAATAAGAGGTGATTGCCACTCCAAAAGTCCTATTAGCTGTTTACGAAAATATCCATTACCAGCACATATATAAAATTTTATCCGGCTAAGGCTGATGGGGGCAGTAGTTCCTGCTTACTGCCCTGCAAGACTTTAACTTGACCCTCTTCGTCTACATCAACAACAACGCTGTCTCCGTCTTTAACACGACCGCTTAAGATTTCCTCGGACAGGCAGTCTTCCAAGAGCCGTGTGATTGCCTGACGCAGAGGACGTGCTCCATAACTGGGGTCATAACCTTCTTCCACCAAGCGGTCTTTAAACCGTTCAGTAACTGCCAACGTAATTCCTTGCTCCTTTAACCGACTGCATACTTCCCCTAAAAGAATAGAAGCAATTTGTTTAACTTCATTCTTAGTGAGTTGCCGGAAGACAATAATTTCATCAAGACGATTGAGGAACTCAGGACGGAAGTAAGCTTTAAGTTCTTCATTCACTAACGAGCTAATGCCTCTGTATTGAGCGTCAGCTTGATTTTCACTCGAATTAAAACCAAGACCACTACCACCTTTTTCAATCACTTTAGAACCGATGTTGGAGGTCATAATCAACAACGTATTCCTAAAGTCTACAGTTCGACCTTTCGTATCAGTCAAACGACCGTCTTCCAGAATTTGTAACAGCAGGTTGAACACATCCGGGTGTGCTTTTTCGATTTCGTCAAATAGTACAACGCTATAAGGATGACGGCGCACGGCTTCGGTTAGCTGTCCCCCTTCGTCGAAACCCACATATCCTGGAGGGGAACCGATGAGCTTGGAGACGGTATGACGCTCCATGTATTCAGACATATCCAACCGAATCATGGCTGATTCAGCGCCAAAGAAGTAAGCGGCTAGTGACTTGGCGAGTTCCGTCTTACCCACCCCAGTGGGGCCGGAGAAGATAAAACTGGCAATTGGGCGATTAGGGTTACTGATGCCAACGCGAGCGCGACGAATAGCACGAGAAATCACCTTGACGGCCTCGTCTTGACCGATGAGCCGAGTATGTAAAATATCTTCCATCTGGAGGAGCTTTTCGGACTCGGATTCGGTGAGTTTGTTTACTGGGATTCCCGTCCATGAGGCGACAATATGGGCGATGTCCTCCTCATTGACCACGGGAGAGTTGTCAAGAGTCGTAGACTGGGAGTTATTGCCTTGGATGAGTACCCGAATCTCCGCCTGAAGTTCGAGTTCGCGCACGCGCATTTTTCCCGCCTTGGTAAACTCTTGCTCGGCAACCGCCTCTTCCTTATCCTTAAGAATTTGGCGCAGCTCTTTATTCAGGCTCTTGGCCGTTGATGGCAAATTGGAGTTGAGTATCCGGACGCGAGAACCTGCTTCATCAATCAAGTCAATGGCTTTGTCAGGTAGAAAGCGGTCTGAGATATATCGGTCTGAGAGCTTAGCGGCGGCTTCTAGAGCAAGGTCGGAGATTTTGAGCTTGTGGTGCTGCTCGTAGCGATCGCGCAAACCGTATAATATTTCAATCGTCTCCTCAACGCTGGGTTCATTCACCATTACGGGTTGGAAACGACGTTCCAAAGCCGCATCCCGCTCAATATACTTTCGGTATTCATCCAGAGTGGTTGCACCAATACATTGAAGTTCGCCACGAACTAGGGCAGGCTTGAGGATATTAGCAGCATCAAGGGTACCTGCCACTGCTCCAGCCCCAACCAAAGTATGAACCTCGTCAATGACTAAGATGACATCTTGGCAAGCACGGATTTCTTCTAGGATTTTCTTGAGGCGTTCCTCAAACTCGCCTCGGTACTTAGTACCTGCCAGCAACGAGCCTATATTCAGGGAGAGAACCTGCTTGTCTTGAAGGCAATCGGGAACATCGTTGTTGACAATGCGCTGAGCGAGTCCCTCTGCGAGTGCCGTTTTACCGACTCCTGGCTCTCCGATCAAAATCGGATTGTTCTTGGTGCGACGAACCAGAATTTGAATCATGCGTTCAACTTGCTCTTGGCGTCCCACGACGGGATCGAGCTTGCCTTGGGAGGCGAGTTGAGTCAAGTTGCTACCACACTCGTCCAGAGTTGGGGTCTTTGTGCGGGTGCGGCTCCGCTCATTTTGGGTAGGTTTCGTTTCGGAAAGCATCTCAATCACTCTAGTCCGGGCTTCTTTTGAGTCAATGCCCAGGTTTAAGAGTACTCTTGCCGCTACACCCTCTCCATCCCGGATTAGGCCCAGAAGTAAATGTTCGGTGCCAATGTAGTCCTGTCCAAAGGAGCGAGATTCTTTCAGGGACAGCTCAAGAACACGCTTACTTCTCGGGGTGAAGGGAATCTCAACAGCGACAAAGCCAGAACCCCGACCAATAATTTTTTCAACTTCTTCCCTTGCCTCTTTGAGCGTGAGGCCCATCGATTGCAAGACTTTTGCGGCGACACCAGTTCCTTCTCCAATCAGACCCAAAAGGAGCTGCTCTGTACCTACAAAATTGTGACCGAGGCGACGTGCTTCCTCTTGAGAGAGCCTAATCACCTTAATCGCTGTATCTGTAAAGCGTTCAAACATGGGGGTGTCCTTATGGAGGGAGTAATTGCTGTCCTGTCTACGAGCGGGCTTTTAAGCTAGCCAATTCAACGGTTGCCTCTCGGTGGAACTGAACCACACAGGAGGCTGATTCGCGATAAGGCACACAGGTGGAGACTTTCAGTGTGATGTTGTTGGGCGTCGAGTCTAGTAAACGTTGCACCGTACAGGCTTGCATCCTTCCCTTACAGTAGGCCAAGATGCGGTCTCCGACTTTAATATCTAACGCTTGAATGTTCATTTGTACTCACCCTCATAATCAAGGAATTGGCTCAGTCCGTCGTATCCAGCCCGAAACACCGCTTATCGGCACAACTCCATTGAGCAAGCCGTTGAATTTCCTGGAGGTGTCTTGGTTCGCTACCGCCCTTATCGCCCAAAGCCTGTCAGATAGTGAAGAGTAGACTTCTCGCTCCTAGCTACTCAACTGTTGTAGTGTCTCTTAAGGGTAGCACGGAAATAAAGTTCGGCATTATATCAAAAAATAAAATTTATAGTCAAGTAATACTGTTATACTGAAATTATTATTCATCCTGGTAAAAATGCTGGCTAAGTTAACGACGCCGCACCAATTGCTGACTCACCTGGCAACTCGTCACAGTCGGCAGCCTCCAGTCATAAGTCTTGATTATTCAATAATAGGTAAGCATACTTGTCCTTGCTGCTCAGATACCTTGCTCCGTCATATGTGTTTTGGAGGGCTTTACTGGCGATGTAGCTCCTGTAATCAAGAAATGCCCATCTAAAACTCAACGCCACAACAGAAGTAGCAATCCTTAAATGAAAACCAAAAAAGCGATGAAGACCAGCGAACTTTTAAGCCGATACGCAGTGGGGCAAAGGGATTTTAGGGGCGTGAACCTGATGGGGGCACAGCTAAAAAAGGTCAATCTGAGTTATGCCGATTTGAGTGGTGCAGATTTGAGAGGTGCAAACTTAACAGCCGCCAATCTCAGTTATGTCAATCTTCAGGATGCTACCCTAACTGGGGCAAACTTAACGGAAGCTAACTTGACACAAGTCAACCTAACTCAAACCCACATTCATGAGGTTAACTTCAGTCGTGCCAACCTGCGTGGGGCAATCATGCCGGATGGAGTGATTCTAACTTAGTGA
>NZ_DATNPA010000714.1:0-6368 GCF_036703385.1 Allocoleopsis sp.
AGAATAGCAGGCTGAGTTTGCCCACCTGCCAGGGTTCCCGTTGCCGTAACCCAATCGAGGTTTAACAGCACAATTGCACCACCGAGCAAAACGAGTGTGGCAACCAGCGTAATTATCGCGCCGATAAGGAGGAGTAAAACACCATTATTCGCCACAGCATCTACAAAGTGTCCGCCGGACTTGATACCCACTGCACTGAAGAATAGGACAAGTCCGAACTCGCGGAATGTCGCGCTGATTTCAGCGGGTAAGTCCCAAACAATGGGGCCGGTTCTGCCACGCCATCCTAGGACAAGCGCCGCCAGCAGGGGGCCGCCTGCAAGGCCAAGACTTAGCCTCAAATGACCTGGAAGTTCAAAGGTGATACTACCAAGCAACACACCGATGAGAATTCCCAGCGAGAGGGAGAGATAGTCGGTTTCTCTCAAGGCACGCAACGAGTCGCCCAAATATTTGGTTAAGCCGGGTATGTTGTCCGTCCTAGCCACTACGCGCAAGCGATCGCCTCGTTCCAGTACCGTGTTATCCGTTGGCACAAAGTCCACATCCCCACGGCGGATGCGGGTCACAACGGCGTGCCACTTCTCTTCAATCCCGCTTTCAATGAGTTTGCGACCGACTAGCTGTTTGTTGGTGAGCAAAATTCGGCGGTAATCGACTTGGTCGCGTCGAGATTCAGGGCCGGGTTGTAGCACCACTTCTACACCGTCGATCGCCATTGCTTTAGCTACTTTTTCTCCCGTACCGACAATGCGAATAATATCCCCAACTTCCAGCAGTGTGTCTGGTGTTGCCACGCTCACGTTCTCGGCGTGCTGCACCCGGCTGAGTTTGACACCCAGCTTTGCCAGAGGCGAGTCGTGAATGGTAACTCCAGCCAATTCCGGTGAGATAATTTTAAGATTTCGGGCTACAGGGGGTTCGGTATCTTCTCCAGTTTCTTGTTCAGCACGCTTCGTTTCTTTTTTGATATTCACATGCCTTAAGAAGGCCACAAGTTCAGCGATCGCAATGGGAATAATCACCGCCAGTGGATAGGCAACAGAATAGCCGATCGTCAGGAACACACTTTCCGGCTTTCCCCTGAGCATTTCAGTGGCAGCCGCTAATGCAGGCGTGTTCGTCAGTCCGCCGCAGAACAACCCAACTGCGATCGCAGGATTAACACCCAACACTTTCACCGCAAGCTGCGCCATTGTCGCGGCACTGAGTACCGCTACCAGTGCCACCAGAGCAAGCGCTAGTCCGCGCCGCTTCAGAATTCTAAAAAATGCAGGCCCCGCATCAAGTCCAATGGTATAGACAAACAGGAGCAGTCCGAGCTGGGAAATAATTTCAGGGAGACGGAATGACTCTTTACCCCACGCACCCAGCGCAATACCGACGAATAGCACCGACGCCATGCCCAAGCCAATACCTCTGACCCGAAATTTGCTCAAGAGATACCCTGAGCCGATGGTTAAGAACAGAAGCATGATGGGCTGATGCGCGAGGAATTCCCGAAGTGCTTCAAACATAAATAGAGTTACCCAGATGTGCTAAAGCTAGGATGAGCATGGCTCACCCTACTATCATGCTTAGCGGGAATGTCACTGACTTAAGAATTTCTTTACTTCACCAACAAACCCTTGTGCAGGGGGTCTCTAGGTAGGCACTCCGTCCCCCAGCGGGGGGTTTGGGGGGCATCGGGGCCCCCTCTGGGGTTGGGGGGAAGACCCCCCAATCTGGGTTTTTCCAAGAAATGATCGCTTTTCTCTTAATTCAGTGCCATTCCGCTTAGCGGAATTAGCTGAAATGCTGCAATTCAATTATCGGGAAACAGAGATTCTGATTCAGTTGAAGGCGTAGGTAGCGTTGGGCTGACTGAACTGTTACTTCCGCATGTCTGAGCATGAGGAAGACTTTTGATACCAACCACTGCTGTTTGATAAAGGCGGCTAAATTCCCGCTCATAGTGTGCAGCAACCGTTGAGTTGTTGATCGCAATCAATGTTTCATCGTTCGAGTAGTTTCCCGAATTCGACCAGTTATGACTTCCTGCGATCGCTACTTTCCCATCCAAAATCGCCATCTTACTGTGTACTCCGCGATCGCCGGCTGGGGCGATAGGGTATCCGACTGTAGTGATAGGTTGCTGCCAAGGCTTCACTTGGATTTTGCTCTTTCTCCTGCCCGGCCTAGGACACACGCCCATTGCATCATAAGCTTTGGAATATTGCTGTCCATAAAAATCTCGATCTATCAAGACTTTAATGTCTTCTACTCCGTGATTATGTACCTCGCCTAAAGTATCGCTAATCGTCTGGTCTGAATAAACAAATACCGCAATATGCACGCTTGATGACGCCTGTTCAACGAAGTGAGCAATCATTCCGTTGCTAGTTTTTTCGATTTCTTGCTTTTTCTTAGCGGGTGAAAAGTTGAATGTAATCGTTCCTTGTCCCACGGGGATTGTAATAGGAGGTCTGTAAGGTTTGTGAGATTTGAACAATCCCTGCCACATATAGTTGAATTCATCAGTAAACCCTTCCGCCAATTCTAGATTGTTACCAATAACAACCATATTGTTAGGGTTTCCCCGACTTTCCCAACTATTAAAATCTCCATGCATATCTGAGGTTGTGAAATTTCCACTGGAGATGATAGTCGTTTTCCCATCGATCACGAGAAATTTATGATGCATGAGCCCACTTCCTTTCGTGGCACCGTCAGAAGTATCATCTTTTATCTCGATGCCACTCTCACGAAGCATAGCCAAAGCATCAGCCGGGTATCGCTTTAACTCTTCAAAAGCCAATTGATCATGCTTATTCATTTTGGCAATTTCTTCCGGTGTGTAGTCAGCTAGAGTTTTGTTGTACTTATTATCAATCAGCAATCTGACTTTGACCCCAGTTGAGTGTTTAGCGATCAATGCTTCAGCCAGTTGGGGAAGTCTGAATTCCATAACAGCGACATCTACAGTAGATTGAGCCTGATTAATCGCCTCAATCATCTGTTGCTCCAGATTGTCGCCTTGCCGGATAAAGTGCCGATATGGGTCTTTGTACTTCGAGGCTTGATTATGGTTGAAATAAACTTTTACAGCAGGGTCTTGGGGCAGAGGTTTGATTAATTCTGACTTGGATGCTGGTCTAAGAGTATTAACCAGCACAAACCCAAAGATAAGACATAGAGCAAACAATACGACTCGTCTGGTTCTCAGATATTGGCGATACAGGGAAGTAATAGGCTCTAGGATAAATTTCATGCTGATTTAGCGGTGATGCGTCTAAGTTTCAAACTGGGTTGAATACTTATTGGTGTTGTCTCTCAGTATTTCTGGCAATAGATAGGAGAACAATGTGGATATTGCGGAATATCGCCAGGGGAGAGCCGCTAATCTCAGTAATTACACGGCAAAGCGAGCTAAGTAATCAGCGGGTATAGCTGTCGCCATAAAGGTTAGGACAGAGTTAACGGCTGAAACGACCACGTAGCAGTAATAAACCTAAAAGCCTTCTGCCCTCTACCTTTTGCCTTTTGCTATACCTGTCAATATGACGAACTCCAAATGCAATTGATCGGCGCGACAGCTTACTAGCCGAAGTAGGAGAAAGCTTTTACCGCATTGAAAGCATAACCAGAGAACAAAGGTCTATTGCAGCGCATACTGCTTACTGGATGAGAGGTTGAGCGTTGCTGCTGGGAACGATTTGTGGTAAGGGTACGAAATCAACACATAAATGATGCAGAACATCTTGTTTGTTACAAAAATTTATAGTAGCTATCTATTAGCTCTATCTTCAACCGTTGTGCATACTCTGCGGCTCAAACTGGGGAGACGTTAAACCCCTGAAGGCGGTGGTAAAGTCACTCCAGGAGCGACTATCGGTATTTTCGAGAATCACTCGGATGAAATGAGTATGGCCTGTTTTCCTATAAGAATAGTCAACAGATTGTCACTGTTGAACTAACATAAATTTCAAGCGGACTTCTGTTCGCCTCTTATTTATTAAATTAATTTGAGGAATTGCTCACACCGTAGCAGCATTGCGACGTTGTGGGGCGAGACCCCCTATAACGTTATATGTCAAGAAGAAAAAAGACCTTTGCGTGTGGCCATAAGGGGTATGGTCAATCCTGCCACCGATGTGAGCAACAGCATAGAGTACGGGAAGAAAAAAGACAACAAAAACAGGAGTGGGAATCCACCTTTGCCGAAGATCCAATCGATTTAAAAAATCTTCCGGCTCATGTGGTGGTTAAAGCCCGTATGATTATTGCTGGCCTCCAGAGTCGCAATAATTATAGAGAGTATGGGGGAAAGCGGCTCCGCCACAACCGTTGGATTATTAGTATTCCCGTTACCCGGAACTACCGAATGATCTGCCATGACCAGGGTAGTCTGTTGGTTCCCCATGCTGTCTTGTCTCACGAAGATTACAACGTCGATAAACCAGGCTGTTAGCTATTTATGCGGTAGTTACGACAAGCACAAGCATCGGCTTTACAGACAAACATTAATCTTCATATAAGCACAATAATCTTAAGGGGTGGCATCAAGACTATATCCTGGGAGAATAGAGAGCCCATTGGCTGAAAGACCATGCAAATTTATCTAGACTACAGCGCCACAACACCGCCGCGTCCAGAAGTGATTGCTGCCATGCAGGATGTCCTCACCCAACAGTGGGGCAATCCTTCCAGCTTGCATGAGTGGGGGCAACGCGCCGCAACCGCTGTGGAGCAAGCGAGAATGCAGGTGGCTGGGCTGATTCATGCACCCGCAGAGTCGATTATTTTCACCTCTGGGGGTACTGAGGCGAATAACCTGGCAATTATGGGGGTAGCTAGAGCATACAGAAAACCGCAGCACATGATTATTTCCAGTGTTGAGCATTCGGCGGTGGCAGAACCGGTGGGATTGCTGGAACAGTGGGGTTGGGAAGTGACACAGTTGCCTGTGGACACATACGGACGAGTGAACCCCAGAGATTTGGAAGATGCCTTACAACCAAATACCGTTTTGGTTTCCATCATCTATGGTCAAAGTGAAGTCGGAACCTTACAACCGATTCATACCCTCGGTCATATTGCTCACCAAAAGGGTGTCCTGTTTCACACGGATGCGGTTCAGGTGGCTGGACGCTTAGCGATCAATGTCAAGGAACTGCCGGTGGATTTATTATCCATGTCGAGCCATAAGATTTATGGCCCTCAAGGGGCTGGGGCGCTGTATATTCGCCGTGGCGTCGAGTTAGTGCCGATGATGTTGGGTGGGGGACAAGAATTGCAACTGCGATCGGGTACGCAAGCTGTCCCGATGATTGCGGGTTTTGGTGTTGCTGCCGAACTCGCGTCGGCGGAAATGGCAACGGAAACCCATAGGTTAATGGGATTGCGCGATCGCCTTTTTGACCAATTGAGTGACACCCCCAACCTGATACCCACGGGTTCCCGACTTCACCGCTTACCTCATCATGTCAGCTTTGCGATCATCGGTGATGGGAAAACCGTGACCGGCAAAACCCTAGTGCGCCAGCTTAACTTGGCTGGAATTGGCATTAGTTCCGGTTCTGCTTGTCACAGTGGCAAACTCAGCCCCAGTCCTATCCTCAAGGCAATGGGCTACAGTGACGCCGTTGCTCTGGGAAGTATCCGCCTCACCTTAGGGCGAGATACGACGGAAGCTGATGCGGACTGGACAGCAATGGTGCTTAAGCAAGTGTTAGCAAGACTCATGCCAGAACTAGCTTGTGCTAGGTGTTAGAATCCATCGGTTGGGAATGGGGAATAGAATAAATTAGTTGTTAGTGACTAGAGCATGATTGGTTTAATCGCTAACAACTAAAAATTTCTGATAATTACCAATTATATCGAGTCCGTTAATATCGTTTTTTAACGCAGAGTTCACAGAGGGTTTCGCAGAGAATCGCAGAGGTTTTCAAGCAAAATTTCAGTAAATTACGATGCAAACGGAAATGATATTACCCATTACCCATTACCCATTACTTCTCACTCAAAGCTTCTACCCCTTCCCAGTCCTCTGGAACGCCATACTTTTGACATTTCTCACAGCGTTTGACGTAAAGCATTGCAACTTTATCTTGAGGATTGATTTGTAAAATCTCTTTAAATCTTTGTTGGGCTTGAGCGAATTGTTGCTGGAAATACAGAAAAACTGCTTGTTCAAAGCTACTCTTCGTTTGCGTCTTTAACTCCAAAAGCGATTCTTCATCCCCGTCGTAGATTTCAAAGACGGCTACAGGCTTCTGTTTCCCCTTAACCCTAACTCGATCTACAAACCGATAGCTATAGTTTTGTGGCTCATCAAGATAACAAAGAGTTTGCAGGCTAATCAAAATTCCGGCTCCATAAAGCTTGGT
>NZ_DATNPA010000715.1:0-8515 GCF_036703385.1 Allocoleopsis sp.
GGCGGCGTTTCGATGTAGCTCCCAACATGTGGTCTAGTCTAATCATCAGCAGCCTGGTCTTGGCTGGTATTACCCTCTCGATCAATCTGCTGAGTAATATGGGACTGAGGCGGCTCGATCCTTCTAAAGCATTGATTTTGGAAGCAGCAGTCCCCGCATTAACAGCGCTCTTGGCCTTGGGTATTGTGCAAAGTACCTTGCAAGGGTCGCAAATTTTTGGAATGCTGATCGTTACCCTGGGAGTCCTGGCTCTGAATTTTGAGCAGCGGCGTCGCCATGTCAAAGCTGCTCAATCCGCTGCGCGATCGCAAGCAAAAGTAAACGTATAAAACGTATAAATATCAAAGATGCGATCGCCCGTAGTCGCTAATAAGCTGCTGCGCGTAAAACATTGCATATTTCTTGTGAGGTTGGGGAGTAGGAAGTCGATTGTCTCTGTTGCCATTCCCGACTCCTAGCTGTTGTGCATTTTTAATGCACGACAGCTTAGGAAGGGTGCGATCGCATCTTTGAATTGGATGAGCCTCCAATCTTGGTAATATTATTGCGTTGGAACGGAGAGAGAGGGATTCGAACCCTCGTTAGAGTCACCCCTAAACAGCATTTCCAGTGCTGCGCCTTCAACCGCTCGGCCATCTCTCCAGGGGAATCTATGAGTTGAGGGTTTTGAATTAGCCTAATTCAGCACCCAGTTTCTAATTGTACACTGAAGTGATGACTAAATCCTATAAAATTCAAATTCATAATCGCCAAACGGGTACTCATCACACCGTACAAGTGCCAGATGACCGATATATCTTGCAAGCAGCAGAAAACCAGGGTCTGAATCTGCCTTTTTCTTGTCGCAATGGAGCCTGCACCACTTGTGCCGTGCGTGTTCGTCGCGGTGAGGTCTACCAGCCAGAAGCAATGGGACTTTCTCAAAACCTGCGCGACCAAGGCTATGCTCTGTTGTGTGTGAGTTATCCTCGCTCTGACCTCGAAGTGGAGACGCAGGATGAAGACGAAGTCTATGAACTTCAGTTTGGGCGCTACTTTGCCAAAGGAAAGGTTCAGTTTGGACTGCCACTGGATGAGGATTAACAGATGGAACAGAGGGGGAGTACAGGGAATCATGGGAGTAGCGGTAGTAGGGGACGTATTCTCGATTGCCACTCCTTCATATACCCTCGCCTCCTCTACTCTCTTAGGGAGGAGGTGCTTGACTTTTCTCAGGAAATTCAGTGTTTTGTGCTGCTGTCTCTTATTGCTGGTGGGTTGCCAATCCACGCCAAGCCCCAGTGGAAGAACCGTAACTGTTCAGGTGCAGCGAGTCGTTAGCGGACAAACTCTAGATGTATTGAACCCAACGCAGCAAACCGCCTTGATTGAGCGGGTACGTTTGATTGGCATTGAGGCACCCGATCTCAAACAAGAGCCTTGGGGCTCGGCGGCAAAAAATCGCTTTGAGCAAATGATTAGCCAAACCACCAATCAATCCCTGGTCTTACAACCTGTTGCCCTGGAGCCGGATGTCCAAGAAAAAGACAGCACGGGGCGCTGGCTTGCCTATGTCTGGTGTAATGGGCGGCTGCTCAATGAAGAACTGGTCAAAGAAGGGTATGTGTTAGCTGCACCGCGATCGCCTAATCAAAAATACGATACTCGCCTTGCCCGTGCCCAAGAATATGCCAGACTCATGGGATATGGTATCTGGAACCCAGACCAACCCATGCGTTTGACCCCAGCCGAATTTCGTCGCCAAAATCCTTAACGTTGAGTTGGCGCATTGACTCTGTTTTCGCTTCATGAAGGGATAGACCCCAAAAACCAAGAGAATTTGGGATTCTGTTTCATAGCGAGCCCTGTCTCCCAACCCTCCTTGTATTTTCTTAACCTAGAACATCTATTCAGGAACCAGCTTCCTCGTAATACCTATAGGGAGGATAATTAAGTGGGCGAGGCCAAACCCAACTCGTCACTTACCCTGAACAGCTTCCACCCAAATCTATATTACTGAATCAGTGTTCTAACCTATATAAGATGAGCCAACATACCCCTCAACAGCTGCAAATCTTCCTAGATATTGCCACCGAAGCCTCAATGGCAGCGGGGGCAATCTTGAAAAACTACTGGGGTAAGTTAGAAGCAGTAGAGGAGAAAGGGCGTCCTGGAGACTTAGTGACGGCGGCGGATAAAGACGCTGAAGCTGCCATCCTGGAAGTGTTACAGCGTCATGTTCCCCAACACTCTATCCTCGCCGAGGAATCTGGTCAGTTGGGGGATAACCAAAGTGAATACTTGTGGGCGATCGATCCCCTGGATGGCACCACCAATTATGCTCATCAGTACCCCGTTGCAGCTGTCTCCGTTGGGCTCCTGATTTCCGGGATACCTCAGGTTGGAGTCATCTATAATCCCTTTCGCGATGAGCTATTTCGTGCGGCTAGGGGTTTAGGAGCAACTCGCAATCGACGCCCTATTGAAGTGTCTCAAACCTCTGACCTAAGCAAAACCCTACTCGTCACGGGCTTTGCTTACGACCGACGCGAGACTTCTGACAATAACTACGCTGAGTTCTGCCACCTCACCCATCTCACCCAAGGCGTCCGCCGTAGTGGTGCTGCATCCCTCGATCTAGCGGATGTTGCCTGCGGACGACTGGATGGCTACTGGGAACGGGGGCTCTCTCCTTGGGATATCGTTGCTGGGGTCGTGCTGTTAGAAGAAGCCGGTGGTAAAGTGACCGCTTACGACGGCAGCCCCTTAAAGATTGATTCGGGTCGGATTCTAGCCACTAATGGTCAAATTCACGATCACCTGAGTACCGAGCTGTTACAGGTTCCCCCTCTGTCTAGTTGGAAATAATTTTGATATGTATTTCATTGATATGGGAATAATCGGATTAGTAACCCATGAACTTTCAGAACGCTACTAACTATGAAAAGCTATTTCTACAGTAGCCAAACAATTTTCTGATCAAAATGACATCGCTTTACAGTCTCTTGATAAACCCTGCTGAGCTTGTAAAGTTAGCAATTATACCAAAAATTAAGACATACTAGAAACAATTATTTTGGCACGGAGCTTGGACAAACCCCTATGTCTTTTCAAATTGAGCGCGGACTCTTCAAGTTTGATTTCAACGATTATCACGCCGTTATCGGTGTTCCAGTTGATGCGGATGTTAAAGAAGTCCGCAAACGGTATCTCAAGATTGCTCGAAAACTACATCCTGATAGCTGCAAAGCGGCAAGCGATAGCGAAAAGAAGCTAGCCAATCAGCTATTATCCAAACTCGTTAATCCAGCCTACGAACAGCTGTCTCAGGGAAATAATCGGGATTACTTGGTGAGTCTAGGTCATATGGGGAGGCGTTTGGCGGCAGAAGGAGCGAAAATTCCCCTCGCCAGCGAATCAGCCAAACAATTATTCCGGTCAGGTGGTGCCAATTTAGACAACGCTTATAAAACCGTAGTACACAAGCTAGCCACAACACAATACGATTCCCTAGACCAAGTCTTAGATAAAATTGCTGAAATCAGTGAACTGAATATGGTTTACCTAATGCTTAGCAAGGGTGAACTCCAAAAACCCACTGCAAGACCGGGGGGTGCAACGGGGGGGCCGGGAGCCCGTCCAACCGACGCTCAGCCAGTTCCTCAAGGCCCGAAAAAAGACCCGAATGCTCCTACACCCCCTGGAATGCCGGGACGACCTACCAGTCCGCTACCTGATTCGGGACTTACGAGATCGGCTGAGTATATTCGGCGGGCAGAAGGGTACATTGCCAAGAACAATTTTGCCGGTGCTGTTTTGGAGTTGCGTGAGGCACTCAAATTAGATCCAAACAATAGCCGTTGCCATAGCTTACTAGGAGCCTCGTATTTGAAGCAAAATCAGGCGACAATGGCAAAAGTTCACATTAATAAAGCCTTGCAACTGAATCCCAACGATGAGTTGGCTTTGAAGGGCAAAAAGCATCTCGAAGCATTGGCTCAGAAAGCTAATGGTGGAGGGCAAAAATCTGCTCCTGCACCAGCTCCGGACAGACAGTCCGATAAATCGGGGAAATCGGGTGGTGGAGGCTTATTTGGTGGTTTATTTGGCGGAAAGAAAAAGTAGAAAAAGTAATGGTTCATCAACCACCGGCGGGTGCACGAGATTTGCTGCCCCTTGAAGTGACTCAAAAACGTTGGATTGCCGATCGCTTGCAGCAGGTATTTCACCGTTGGGGATATCACCAGATTATTACATCGACCCTGGAGTGGTTAGATACTCTGATGGCAGGGGGCGCAATTCAGCGTTCAACAGTGATTCAGTTACAGGATGCTGAAGCAGGGACACTGGGGCTACGTCCAGAACTAACAGCTTCAATTGCACGAGCTTTTGCAACACGAATCGCAGGGAGTACGAGTGAGGCAAGCCTATCCCTACCACAACGTCTCTATTACAATGCCAATGTGTTCCGGCGATCGCCCATCGGTCACCACGGGCGTCAACTGGAATTCTACCAGTCAGGGGTTGAACTTCTGGGGGCTGGAGGACTGTTGGCAGATTCGGAAATTCTTCTGTTGCTTGCGGATTGCCTCAATCAGCTCGGTTTGCAACAGTGGCACTTGATTTTAGGGGAAGCGGGGTTAACGCGATCGCTGTTTTCTCCCTTCCCAGCGTCAGTGCAAGACAAAGTGCGAAAAGCGATCGCTCATCTTGATCGTGTCGCCCTCGAAACTCTACCCCTTTCCCCAGAATTACGAGAACGGGCGCTGTTTCTCTTTGACCTCCGGGGACGCCCGACTGATGTGTTGCAAAAGGTTGCTAGTCTGGATTTAAACTCATCAGAGCGCCAAATTGTTGATCAGCTGAAATCTCTGGTTGATCTCCTCGGACGAAGCTCTCCCACTCCCTTGCCGCTGATTCTCGATCTCAGCTTAGTTCAAACCTTTGAGTATTACACGGGCATTGTGTTTGAAGTAGTCAGTGACAGCGATACCAGTCAGCGAGTTTTGGGTCAGGGGGGTCGTTATGACCAACTGCTGGGACTGTATCATCCTCAAGGAGAAACCTACCCAGGAATTGGTTTTTGCCTCAATATTGAAGACCTACACTATGTTTTACTTTCAGGGAGTCAGTTGCCTAGACAAACACCCGCGAGTGACTGGTTAGTCGTTCCGGAGACGCCTCAGGCTGAGGCAGCTGCTTTTGCTTATGCCCAAAAACTTAGAGATTCTGAGCATTTAGTTCGGGTGGAGATGGACTTAGGGCAGCGATCCCCCGCCGATATCCGGGATTACGCCCGTCGCCACCGGATTACTTACCTGGCTTGGATTAAAGCGGATGGCACACCGATGATTGAGACGCTGAGTTAGGAGAGACAACGCTAGTAGAATATCTACCGAACCGATAGCCTTAGGCTAATTTTGCTAGCGTCGAAAGAGTAGACCTAATTTACTGGTATAGCTGTAGCCACAAAGGTTAAGACTTTGTTTAACGGCTCAAACGACCATATACCCAGTAATAAACCGTCTGCCCTCTGCCTTTTGCCTTTTGCTATAGTACCCAACTGTAAGAGAGAGAATACTGTGCCACATACAATTGTTACCAATACTTGTGAAGGTGTTGCGGATTGCGTTGATGCTTGCCCTGTTGCTTGTATTCACGAAGGGCCGGGGAAAAATGTCAAGGGTACGGACTGGTACTGGATTGACTTTGCGACCTGTATTGACTGCGGCATCTGCGTCCAAGTCTGCCCAGTAGAAGGCGCGATCGTGCCGGAAGAACGTCCGGATTTGCAACAGACTCCTTGATGTTAAACGACTAAGGAACGTGGATTAAAGAACTTACAAAATTGGTAATCTGTAAGGGCATGGCAATGCCATGCCCCTACGCAGGAAATTGAAGGTTAATCAATCCTCAATCATAAGGGAGGTTGCAAGTGCGATCGCAGGGAATGCTAAGCTAAAAGCAAAGAGCAGACTAGTACAAAGCTGATGTACTAGCTTGTTCATGGGGGTATTTATCCAGATAGATCACTTTGATGGCTGATACCATAGCTGGCTCTTGGCTGGGTGTGTAAAAAATGATTTTTAACACACGGCTCAAACAACAAAGGATTTATCGCAAACAGGAAGCGATCGCCTCGCTGAAAATGTATTAAATTTATTGGTAACGTCTGACGGCAAGGCTGTCTAGGACAGAGCGCGAACCTCCGTTGGGAGACGCTTTGATAACTTAGATGAAGACTTGTTGAACAAACCGTAAATCAAAGAATTTTCTTCAGGAGCAAACGGGCTCTCTTGAGGCGACGTTAGACAATAGAAGAGGGCAAAATAAATACAAAGCTTGCATCTTCCTTTACCATGAGCTACTGCCTCAACCTCGACTGTTCCAAGCCCCAGAATCCTGATGATGCAAAGTTTTGTCTAACTTGTGGCACAAAGTTACTACTGAAAGACCGTTACCGAGCGACCGAACCTCTCGGTAAAGGTGGATATAGCAGAACTTATGCCGCAGTAGATCAAGACCGCCTCAACCATCCTTGCGTGATTAAGCTATTTATGATGCCCCCTGATCAAGATCGGAAGGCAACAGAATTGTTTAATCAGGAAGCCGTGCGACTCTATGAACTAGGCAAACACGATAAAATTCCCGAATTCTATGCCCATTTTGAACAAGACAATCGTTTGTATTTGCTGCAAGAGTTTATTGATGGGCAGACATTATTTGATGAATTAGAGGATAGAGTCACATCGAAAGCTACCCTTTACCAAGAAAGTGAGATTCGGACTATTTTGACCGATCTGCTGCCGGTTCTTAATTTTATTCATGAGCAAGGCGTCATTCATCGGGATATCAAACCCGCGAATATCATTCGTCGTCGCCGTGACAACAAACTGATATTGATTGATTTTGGGGTGGCTAAACAAGCAACAGTTGAAGCTTTAGTTAAACAGGGAACAATGATCGGTACACTGGGATATGCCCCAGCTGAACAACTTCAGTTTGGCGAAGCCTATCCTGCCAGCGATTTATACGCACTGGGTGCAACTTGCATTCATTTGTTGACGGGGATACACCCTTTTAACCTCTATAATTCCCTGGCAGGCTGCTGGTTATGGTGGGAAAAGTTACCTGATGGTACAACGATTAGCCCTCAGCTCAAGGAAATTTTAGATAAACTCCTCCAGGTTTTGGTTAAAGACCGTTATCAAGCGGTTAATGAGGTGCTACAAGAGCTGATTCCTTGTGGGTTGGCTACAGTTGCTCATTCTTCTCAAAGTGAGGTTGAGGTGCCTTTGGAATCAGAAAAAGGCATTGATTACACACGATTACGAGACTTACTCGCGGCTGGAAATTGGAAAGAAGCGGATACAGAAACCCGTCAAAAAATGCTGGAAGTCATGGAACAACAGCATCGCGGCTATCTGGATAATGAAGATATCGAAAATTTTCCCTGTCAAGACCTGCGCACCCTTGATCGGCTGTGGGTACACTACAGCCATGAGCGCTTTGGCTTGAGCGTGCAAAAGAGAATCTGGATAGAGGAAGGTGGCAAACCTGGAGTCTATAACTTACTCGTTCATCAAAAGTTTAGCGATCGCGTCGGCTGGCGTGTAAATGACAACTGGAAATTCTATACTGACTTGACCTTCTCTTTAAATGCGGCTGTTGGGCATCTACCCTTGGGGCTGAGTATAGGATGGGGAGATGGAGCTATTGAATTAGTTGGAGTGGAGGGAGCTGTTGAGGTGGATTGTCTCTTTTCTCGTGTAGAAATTTGTGAATTTTAGTTTACAAAAAAAATCTTAAATGAAAATAGGCAGAAGCAAACTACAAGCCACAAATAATACAAATAATAGTAAGAGGAACTGCCATGACCTACACCCCCACGAAACCCCTCACCTTCGATGAATTCATTGCCCAGTACGGCGATGACTTTCGCTACGAATTAGCCGATGGAGAAGTCATTGATATGGAACCGACAGGTCCCCACGAAACTGTTGGCGGCAAACTCGCCATCCAAATCGGTATTGCGATTACAAATGCTCGGCTCCCCTGGTTTATTCCCCGCACTTGCCTCATTCAGCCCCTTGCCGATGTTGCCACCGCTCGCCGCCCCGACATTGTAGTTCTCGATGAAACCCTGTTGCCTAGCGAACCTCTATGGCAGCGAGAACCCGTTATTACCTTGGGTCGCTCTATCAAGCTGGTAGTAGAAGTGGTCAGCACCAACTGGGAAACTGATTATGCCCGCAAAGTTGAAGAATACGCACTGCTCGGCATCCCTGAATATTGGATTGTCGATTTTCAAGGGAAAGGAGGAACTGCCTTTATTGGCAAACCCAAACAACCCACCTTTACGGTCTGTCAACTGGATGGAGACGAGTATCGTCAGCAACAGTATAGATTGGGACAAGCGATCGCATCACCCCTCTTCCCCACTTTACAACTACGATTAGACGACGTTCTTCCTCGATAATTTTCACGATAATTTCTGTCGATGCCAAAGCTTAATCGTCTTGTCCTTGCTCCCGCT
>NZ_DATNPA010000716.1:0-23324 GCF_036703385.1 Allocoleopsis sp.
ATCGTGCTGAACCTTCTCTACAATTTGCTCATCACTTAGGGGTAGTAACTGGTTGGCGTGGTAAAAGTCCGCTTCAATCACACTGCCGGGTTCATCGCGGTATTCGTCTTGCAATGCGTTAAGGTCAAAAAATGTCCATCCCGTTGTGGTGTCAAAGCCAAAGCAAGCATTCGAGGGATGACGGATATTTATTTTGCGATCAAACCACAACCGCGTTGCCAGTACATCAATTGCCCCTAGATTCGTTAAATCTCGGAATTCGCGGTAATTTTGCAGCGCAGGGCTACTGTTAACTATCTTTTTCATTCCACTGACGCTAACGGCAAAAATCACCGCATCTGCCTGGAAGACTTCATGATCGCAGACAACTCCTCGTGCCTGTCCATTACTGTTCAGAAGGATGTCAGTTACCCGTTTATTTGTCAGTACCTTGCCGCCAACTTGCTCGATGCGTTCCACCCAAGGCTGAAATATCATCTCCCCAACCGTTCCTCGACACCAAACCACATCAAAGTCGGGTTGGTGCGCGAGGATGAAGTAGTAAAGCATCCCTAAAGCTGCGGCTGCCGAACACTGTTCCCCTGGTGCAAATAAGCCTACCAATAGCATCGGCTCGAAGGAATCTTGATACAGTCGGGCGGACACGCCAAACTGCTTGAACAATTCACGGGCGGTTACTTTGTCATAGCGTTGCCATGCTTCATCCGAGTTGTCAAAATCGACGACAGCATAGAGTAAGGGTAAGGCAGAAAGGCGATCAATTAGAGGTAATCGCTGGAACTGAGTGTAGAGAAAGGTTCCTAGTGGGGTGGGGAGTCGCGGTTCATTTTGGAAAATGGGTGATTCCACTTCCAACCCTGCGGGTGAATATTGGGAGGAACGAGTAAATGGGGTGAAAGGATTGAGTCCCAACTCTCGAACCAGGGAAAAGATATTGCTATAGGGATACCAGAAGCCATGAATCCCTCCCTCCACGGAACGTCCACCAGGCGTTTTCCAGCCTGCCACTAAACCACCGGGATAGGGGCTAGCTTCCAGGAGGGTAACGTCGTAGCCCTGTTTCGCTAAGTGGTAGGTTGCTCCTAATCCAGCCCAACCTGCACCAACAACGACTACGCGCTTTTGTTCTGACGCTTCGGACATCCTTTACCTCGTGAGTGTCTTTTTTCAGGATGCCATGATAGAAGCAACTTCGGTTGAGAATTATCCAAACAAAAAATTCTTTTGTTCGTATCAGTACAAGGAAATTAAGCAATGAAGACCTTAACAGATATCTTCAACGACTACAAAGTGACTGTTTACCCTCACCAAGAAAATTACTATGCTTGGTTTTGCCAAGCAGACAACTTAAGTAGTGCTATCAAGAAGGCTTTCCTTAGTGAAGACAAGCAAGGAAAAGTTCATAGTCATCAATCTCTAGTAGGCCGCGAACGATTGGCCAAAGCGGCTGAAATAGCACTAGCTCGTTTTGAAACGCTCTCTGAAACCAATTTTGACAACTTCAACACGATTCACCAGTTCGTTAAGTCCGTTGGCAATCAAGTTAAAGGCTTTGGTTACTTAGCTGCTTATGATATTGCTCTCCGCATAGCTAAATATCAGGGCTGCGATATTAAGGAAGTTCATCTTCACGCTGGTGTCACTGTTGGTGCTCGCGCTATGGGTTTCGATGTCAAGGATGGAGAAGTTATGTCTGTCGAGCAATTCCCTGTACCATTCAACCAATTAAGTGGAGACCACCTTGAAAACCTTCTGTGTATCTACAAAAATGTTTTAGTTAATGCTTCTGCTAAGACAGGTAAAAATTGTGTGCATCATAAAGAAAAAACTAATTCTCGTTGCTTAACTGATTAGCTCTTTACTTCAGCAGTAGTATTTCTGAATTAGTAGAGGTGGAACTTGCAGAAACGTAAACTTATCTTCTTAGGGCTTTTACTAATGTCAGTAGGATTGGCTTCCATCACCCATCTATTAGAGCCGCCCCTTGAGGATTGGTGTAGCGGAGTAGGATATTTGCCGGCTAACCATGCTACTACCAGTGTCCATGCCGTCAAAGTCATTGTTGAGCCATTCTTAGGTCGGCATCAAGTGTATGCAATTTTTCAGCTCGATCGCGAGAAATCTCCTCCCGGTAAGCCCGTTATTCTAACAGTAGTCGGTGCAGGCAAGTACTGCGAATCAACAAATCCTATCGGTCAACAGTTTGAAGGAATAGAAGCGGCTCCTGGATACTATCTATCGCAACATTACATTAGAACTCGCACGGCTATATGGTTAAGTCTTCAAGGGATGTTCAAGCAACTCAAGCAGCCTCAAAGTTGGACACTAACCTATATAGAGTGAAAGTCACCCAAACATAGGCGTTCGCAACTTTTATGCCATAAAATATATGCAGAGTTTAATCCGGCTATTTATAACCCTATTATTAACAGCAGTATTAGTAATTATTTCTGGTAACATAGTGTTGCTAGGACAAACCGCAGAATTACGTTTGGCGCAAGTGCAGCCACCAACTCAAGCGATGACACCTAAAGCGGCGATCGAGCGATTATTTACTAGCAAACAGATTCAGACGGATTGGTTTACTCCCACATTTTTAGCTCAAATTCCTGTCTCTACCCAAGAGGTTATCGAGAGCCTCAAAACTGCGTTGGGCGCTTATCAAGGTGTGCAAGAGGTCGGCGAAGATTACTTGATTATCTTTGATCGCGGTTCAGTTCCCACGAAAATTGTTCTCGATGCTAGCGGTCGGATTAGTGGGCTGCTTTTCGAGGCTCCTCGTGCTAAACTCAGCAGTCTCAATGAAGCGATCGCACAGTTCAAAACGCTACCTGGTAAGGTTAGTCTGCTGGTTCTAGAGGACAATCAAGAACGAGCAGCGTTAAATGCTACAACACCGCTGGCGGTTGGTTCCGCGTTCAAACTGGCAGTTCTAGAAGCTCTCAAAGGAGAGATTGCTTCAGGGAAGCGATCGTGGTCTGATGTAGTTGAACTTCAACCGAATTGGAAAAGCCTACCTTCTGGGATTTTACAGAACTGGCCTGATGGTTCACGGCTGACAGTAGAAACGTTAGCCGCATTGATGATTTCCCAGAGTGATAACACGGCTACAGATAGTCTGATTTACTGGATGGGTAAAGCGCCAATTGAAGCCGTTGCGTTACGGAATCGCCCGTTTTTAACGACCCGTGAGCTATTCTTACTCAAAAGTGACCAGAACGAAGCTTTGCTCAAGCGCTACCGTGCTGGTAATGAAGCACAGCGTAGAACCGTGCTAGATGAGGTAAATAAACTTCCCCCACCAGAGTTAACGGCTATTGGGTCAAGCCCAAAAGCTCTCGATGTAGAATGGTTCTTTACGGCTCAAGAACTATGCAGTCTGATTGACAAAGTTTCTGACTTGCCACTGATGAGTATCAATCCTGGTGTTGCCAGGGCAAAAGATTGGCAGCGCGTAGCATTCAAGGGAGGTTCTGAACCTGGAGTTTTGAACTTAACGACTTGGCTTTTAGCGAAGTCTGGAAAACGCTATTGTGTTGCTGCTACCTGGAATCAGGACAAGGCATTGGATGAAGCCGGCTTTATGAGTTTGTATGGTGGTGTTCTTGAGATTTTGAAGTAGAGCGCGAAACCTTTTTAGGTTATAGCAGAAGGAAGAAGGCAGGAGGCAGAAGGTTTTTTACTGGATTTCCCAAGAAAGCAAAAGAGATCAGAACTCAGAGCTGACTGCTAACAGCTATAAATCCAGCAAAAAACCTACCAATTGGGGTCAAAATAGAGATTAATGGTTAACTCTTGACGACCTGTGGGTACTGCTGTAATGCAAGCACAAATAGCCTCTCCATCATCCATTTCCACCTCACAGGCATGACAAGTTCCCATCAGGCACCCTGTGGGGATGAAGATACCAGCTCGTTCAGCCACTTGCAGCATAGGCTCTCCCACTTCGGCATCAACTGTTACATTGTCCGGCAAAAATCGAATATTAATACTCATTCTGGGTGATTTTTTAGCTAGGAATTTTCATCAAAAAAGCTGAAGTACAAAGTATGTATGGATTAAGCATTGTCGTAGGAGAGTCTAATAAATAACATCCTGCGCCATCCTTCATACTTTACACTTCATCCTTCGGAATTAGCCTCTCTGAGAGGGTAAAATCGCGCTTAAATCTAAATGGGCTTCTACCGTATCCGCCAGTAGGTTTAACATGGCTTCTCGTTGTTCACGGTAATTTGCAACACCTGTAGGAAGAGAGGGTAATCCCCGTTGTTGTCGTAGGTAATTCAACCAGGCACGTCGCCAAGGGCCATTATCAAAAAGACCGTGCAGATAACTACCCCAAACCGATTGGTGAATGTCAACAATGCCTAAGCCAGGGTCATCAAATAAAGGTTTACAAGATGACTGTTTATTTCCTTCCTCTGACTCTATCAATCGAGACCGTCCTTGATGAATTTCGTAACCTCCAACGGGTAAACCCACTTGAGGATAGTTTGATGTTACAATCCGTTGACGCGCCACTTTATTCCCAGCAATGACCGTTTTTAACGGTAACAGACTTAACCCTTGATAACGTCCCTCTTGTCCCTCTATTCCCTCCGGATCGGCAAGCATTTTGCCCAACATTTGGAAACCCCCACAAATCCCCAATACTGTACCTCCTGCGGCAGCATACTCTTGAATGGCTGTCGCCATGCCCGTTTTTTGCAGGACTAGCAAGTCAGCAATGGTGGTTTTAGTGCCTGGGAGAATCACCGCATCAGGATGTCCCAAGGATTGGGATGGGCTGATGTATTTTACGGTAACACTGGGTTCGGATTCTAGTGGGTCAAAATCTGTAAAATTAGAAATTCGAGGCAGCCGGATGACTGCAATGGTAATTTCGCTATTCGCCTTTTTTTGGAAGTTACGTTCCAGCAGATCCAGGGAATCTTCAGCAGGGAATAAATGCTCCATCCAGGGAATCACACCCACAACGGGAATACCCGTGCGTTCTTCCAACCAGGTGATGCCGGAGTCCAAAAGCGATCGCTGACCCCTAAACTTATTAATCACCACACCTTTAATTAAGGCGCGTTCCTCAGGTTCTAGCAGTTCCAGAGTGCCGACGACATGAGCAAAAGCCCCGCCTCGGTCAATATCAACGACGAGCAGAGTGGGAGCATTTAAATGCATCGCCACTCGCATATTTGTCAAGTCGCGGTGCTTCAGATTAATCTCCGCAGGACTACCAGCCCCTTCGCACACCACTAAATCAAATTCACTGCCCAGACGCCGCAGGGATTCTTCGATCGCCTGCCAGCCTTGAGTAAAATACTGCTCGTAGTAATCCGCCGCACCGACTCTACCCACGGTTTTACCCATGAGAATGACCTGAGAGGTCATATCCCCTTGCGGCTTGAGTAATATGGGATTCATTTCCACACAGGGCATGACCCCTGCGGCCCAGGCTTGTACCGCCTGTGCGTGTCCAATTTCTCCTCCATTAGGCGTGACATAGGCATTGAGCGCCATATTCTGCCCTTTAAAGGGGGTTACGCGCCAACCGCGCCGCGAGAGAATGCGACATAGAGCCGTTGCAATTAAAGATTTTCCTGCGTGGGAGGTTGTACCCACGACCATAATGGCTTTCATACTTAGGGTTAGAAGCTGGTTGTATTAGGCTTTTGCGAAAATGTAGACGCCACCTGTTGAAGCGTTTATTAAAAGGGCAGTCTGAGCCATCGACTCACCGCATTATAAAGCCGATCTAAAAAGGATGGGGGAGGTAAGGTTCCGCCTTGATTCTCCCATCGTTCGACTAAATGACGCCCTAACGGTGTTAAGCGAAAACTATCCGTGATGCCCTGACCATCGACTTCTCGCCGTAAAATACCGACTTGAATCAACCACAATAATCCACTCTCGATTGCTAACTCTGACATGGGTTGTTTTGTGTAACGATTTTCAACACCTCCTTGTCCTGCGATCGCTTGTAAGGGAACACTGTGCGATCGCATCGCTGCCAATAAAGGTAACTGGAAGGGTAAACATCGAATAGCTCGTTCTGCACGTTTGAGCGTGCTGGCAGAATATTGAATTGACTGAGTAGCTAAAGGTTGAAGTGAAGTCATCGCAACGGTTGCTAAATTAACACCATGCTGACTGCTGGTTAGGTTTTTCTATATTAAGCGGTTTCTATCGTATCCCGCCCAATCGGTTCTAACCAGTACAGCTCTTTTATTGGTAAATTGTAATCTATTGTAATATTTAGAGTTGGACGTTTACTTTAGACCAACAGGATAGAAAAAAGATGGCTTTACAAGTTGGTATGGATGCTCCAGCCTTTACCGCCAAAGACAGCGATGGCAATACCATTTCCCTGTCCGATTTAGCTGGTAAAACTGTAGTGTTATATTTTTATCCCAAAGATGACACTCCAGGTTGCACCAAACAAGCGCAAAGTTTCCGGGACAACTACGCCGAATACCAAGGAAAAGACATGGTCGTACTCGGTGTCAGCAGGGACAATGAAGCCTCCCATAAGCAATTTCAAGAAAAATATGGTCTGCCTTTCCAGTTGCTAGCGGATACAGATGGCACCATTACTACGGCTTACGATGTCGATGGAGGGGGTTATGCCAAGCGCGTTACCTACATCATTGACGCCAATGGCAAAATTAGCTACGTCGATGAGAAGGTAAATACAGGCAGCCATGCCCAAGATATCCTGGCAGCAATGGGCTAATTGAGCAAAACCCGAACTAACCTTTAGAATCAGTTGATAAAAAAAGTAGGGGTACGTTCAGCCATACCCCTACTTTTAGATATTTAAAGCCATCGATTAATTCCCCTGAGGGCTTTCTGGCTGAACGTTGGTGCTGGGATTCTCTGGGAGTTGCGGTTGTGGGTTACCGATTAGTGCCCGTTGTTTCCGCTTGAACTCTTCAGCCGCATTATTTAGGGTTCGAGTCTGTTCTTGCTCATCGAAACTACCATTCCCCAACTGAGCTCGGTGAATCAGGTTAAAGATGCTCAAGTCACCACCACCAAGGTTTCCACCAAATGTGTCTCTCTCGTTTTGCCGAGACGAATCTGGGAACGGTTGAACACTACCGGGTGTGACGCCTGGAGCGGTTTGAGCAGACGCGGTTTGAGGGAGGATAGTGGATGCGATCGCGATCGCTAGTGTTGAAATGCCTACGCCAAAAGCCATTCGAGCTAGCTGCGTTGAGGCGAATGCTGAAACTAACTGGTCACTTATTTTCATGGCAGGATAGGGCAAAGTATGCTTATTCAATAATGACATTCAAGAAATGCGACGGCGCAGTAAAGGCTGAATAGCGAGTAAAATCACAGCATCAAAAGCCAACAGAACTAGAAGGGCTGCACCGAAGGAAATAGACGCCCACGGTGCTTGTATCACAATACTACCGAGTGACCAATCGCTGTGGTTATAAAGATAACGAATCGGTTCGATCGCATAACTCAGAGGATTGAGGCTTGCTACAATTTGCAACCATCCTGGCATAAAGGATAGAGGTGCAAGAGCCGTACTGGCAAACAACAAAGGCAAGTTGGTTACAAAAATTACCGCTAGGAGTTCAATGTGTCCGGGTAGGGCAAACGCTAGTCCCAAACTCAACGCCGTAACTCCTACAACCAGCAGGAGGATAATCAGAGTAATCACCGCCAAACCCACTGGAGTAGGAAAACCTGCTCCTAAGAAGGCGCAAGTGATAATAATTGCCACCGCCTGAATCAAACTCAGAGCAATAATATAGATGGCATTGGCGGCAACAATAGAGAACCGAGAGGCTAGAGGGGCTACGAGTAAGCGATTCAAGAAACCAAATTCTCGGTCAAACATTACGGGTAATCCAGCATTCAGTGCGCCCGCGAAGACGGTAAAAACTAATACCCCCGCACCCAGAAATTTACCGTAAGAAAGACCCTCTCCAAACAGGTCTTGCGGCGCATTTTGAAACAAAGCTCCAAACAGAATGAGCCACATTAAAGGCTGGACAATTCCGGCAACTAAGGTAGAAGGACGCCGCTGTAATTGAATGAATAGACGTTTGGTCAGCGCTAAAGTTTCTTGGATAAATTCACCCAAACCTGGATTATCGCTAATTAAGGTTTGATTGGATAGGTTGGGTTGTAAGTTAATCTCTGATTTAGAAGGAGTAATTGTTCCGCTCATCTTATTTTTTATGTTTCAAAGGAATTTGATTGTCTTGTGTGGAGCAGGCATCTTGCCTGCTATTTTTACCCAGACAGGCAGGATGCCTGTCCCACAGCAGAGATAGTTAACCTACCGCATATTTTGTTTTTTCTCTGCTTTGGGATCGCGTGTCCCAGCGGCGGCGAGTTCGGCATCCATTAAGGTTCTACCCGTAGCAGCGAGGTAAACATCATCTAAACTGGGTCGTGACTGAGCAATTCCAAATGTGGGTAAACCCACGTCCTTCAAGGATTGCTGAATGGTCATTAAAGCATCACTTTGGGGTTTCACAACCAAGTTGAGGGAGTTACCCTGAGCACTGTTAATAATAATCTCTTGCACAAAGGGTAGAGTTTGAAGCATATCTTTGGCTTTTTCGGCTTCTTCAATCGGGGAGAACTCGCGGATACGCAGGGTAATGCGATCGCCTCCTACTCGATCCTTCAACTGAGAAGGTGTCCCCTCGGCAATCACAATACCGCGATCGATAATGGCTACTCGATCCGCCAAGGCGTCAATCTCATCTAAATAGTGGCTAGTAATTACAACCGTGGTTCCCGCTTCTCGCAGCTTACGCAATAAATCCCAAACCACATAACGGCTTTCAATATCTAACCCAACAGTTGGTTCATCTAATACCAAAACTTCCGGTTGATGTAACAAACCTGCTGCTAAATCGAGGCGTCTTTTTAGTCCTCCAGAGTAGGTGCCAGTCTTTTTATCCGCATATTCCTCTAAGCCCAACAGCGTTATCACTTCCGCAATCCGCTTTTTGGCAACACTACCGGGGAGGTGATACAGTGCCGCTTGCAGTTGTAAAAGTTCTCGCCCTGTGAGCATCTTATCGAGGGCGACTTCCTGAGCAACATAACCGAGGCGTCGTCGTGCTGCCCTTGGGTTGTCAATGACGGAGATACCAGAAACCTCAATTTTACCCGCGTCGGGTGTACTCAAGGTACACAGACAGCGAATGGTGGTGGTTTTCCCTGAACCATTGGGGCCGAGTAACCCAAACAATTCACCGGGTTCTACTTTAAAGGAGATATCTTTGACGGCTTCGACATCGCCGTAGCGCTTTTGCAGATTTTGGACTAAAACAACGGCAGCCATAACTATTCCTATGCCTGGATAGGCTACACAAATCTAAACACTCTTTCTTTCCATTTTAGGGGGTTACCTGCCTTAGGGCGTGAAGCGCTAATCTGGCATCAGACCCGTCCCTCTGAATCAGGACTGTAAAGGAGAGTAGATAGCGATGGTGACTACTGCTGTTGTATCAGAAAATTTCTCTGGGGAAGACTGTATGCTCAATCTCCCAGAACACATGGAATGGGTGGATGGGCAACTGAGAGAGAAAAATGGCATGACGTTACAGCATAGTGAAATTCAGATTAATCTGGGCTTTTACTGGAAAAGTTACACAATCTCCAGTGGACAAGAGGGCAAAGTTTATACTGACGTACCTTGCCGTACTAATAAGCAAGGAAGGCGTCCGGATGTTGCCTATCTTACGCCTGAACTAGTCGCACAGTTTGGCAAGGCAGATATATTGCCACAGAGTTTTCCGCTAATTGCGGAGATAGTTTCTCCCACTGATATTGCTGAGGACGTGTTTCTCAAAGCGCAGGAATATTTACAGTCGGGTTGCGAGGAAGTATGGTTAGTGTTTCCTGAGAGTCGTTTAGTTTTGGTGATAACTCAAAGTCAGATAGTAGGGTTTACAGCTAGTGAAGTGGTTAGCACTCAAAAGGTATTGCTGGGTTTTAGTGTGGCGGTTAATGAGTTGTTGGCTTGAGGCTAACCAATGGGATAGGGGAGAAGGTAGGTGCTTCTGGCGGTAATTTTAACGTGTTTCAGAAACAAGGAATGATGAGCCACTAGAGACAGCAACACGACATCTTACAAACACTAAATACACCTCACTTTGTAACACTCTCAGCCAACTGCAACCTACAAAAGATCGCATACCACCCAGCTTCCTCCAAACAATTTCTGAGCATAGGGGAGAGCCAATCAGCTCTAACGTAGTAAAACATTTCTAAAAAACGCCATAAGATTAAGATTGAAATAGTACAGTAAGCGAGTGAAATATTTTTATCCGTATTTTGCAAGTTTATCAAGGCGCGTACGTCACAGTATTGAGCTATAAAAAATGAATCTTTCCGTCCGCATTTTCGCCTCTAGGATGCTGTCAATCAACGGTTGCCATTCATCTGATTTGATGTAGTAAGAGGTTTTGTTCTCCTTCAAATTCAGGTCTTGAATTTCTATCAGATAATCTCGAATCGATGATTCCAATCACCCTGAGGTGCGATCGCATTCAGTTTTAGCATAGAATGGCACTGACTTAAGGAAAAGTGATTGTTATTTGGGAAAAACCCAGATTGGGGGGGTTCCCCCCAAACCCCCCACTGGGGGACGAGGCGCGTCCCCCAGACCCCCTCCGCAAGCAGGGCTAATTCATTGTGATGAGAGAAAAATGAGGGCAGCTAGAAGCTGGCGATCGCGTCCGATTTGCAAGTCCAAAAGGCTAAACTTGCCGAACTGCAAATCGACCGCGCCTATCTCAGCAGTTGCTTGGTCAAAGAGCGCTCCGACGACTTAATAATCTACTGTAAAGCTTGGCCAGTTCGTAACGGCAAGCGCTTCCCAAAAACAGCTTTCGTCTTGGATTGGCAACAAGGAACTATTTGCTGCCCCAATCAGGTGAGTGTTCCTTTCTCAGTCGGTGGTGTAGTACATTTCCCCCCGGAAGCTTGTGCTAGTTGTCCGCTACGTGAGCGTTGCACTCTTCTGTACGCGTGGACGTAGCGTCTCGATTCATGCTGATGAGCGCTTATTGCAAGAGTTACGCGAACGTCAGTTGACTCCTCAAGGGCGGGCGAAACTCCGTGAGCGAGTGGCAGTTGAGCATTCCTGATCTCATATCGGTGTTCTAGAGCTTCTAATTGAGACAACTCTTGAAGAAGGTAAACCTTTGCCAGAGCCTAAGACTGTAGGACAATTATTTCAAGTAGCCTAGTCCTGCAACTCGCGATCGCATCTAGTAACTAAAGAAAGAGTAAACTCATGACTACATCCAATTACAGACATTGGGGAAGTAACAACACGAATTCTAGAGTTTAACAACGAAGACCGGATTTTAGAGCGACAGGCTTTAATAGAAGTTGGTAGATATCCATCGCCAGCAGCACAACAGCGCATGATCAAGTAGACAACTTTTGTGTTTGAATATTATGAAAATCACTACAGAAGAAATCGTCTATCCCTCCAGCGACGAGCAACCAATGGCAGACAGCACAATTCAATACCAATGGATTACCACAATCAAGGGAGGTTGTGATGCTCTGTTTAAAGATGACCCCAATGTATTCATTGCAGGTGACTTACTTTGGTATCCCGTTGAAGGCAATAACAGAATTTGCCAAGCCCCTGATACGATGGTAGTCTTTGGCAGACCGAAAGGAGATAGGCGTTCCTACCTGCAATGGAAAGAAAATAATATTCCCCCGCAAGTCGTCTTTGAAATCCGCTCCTACAGCGATAACCAGACAAAAATGGCTAAAAAACTAGCCTTCTATAATCGTTACGGAGTAGAAGAATATTACCTCTACGATCCAGATGACAAAGAATTAACGGGTTGGCAGCGAATTGAAGGATTATTAGAAGTAATCGAACCGATGTCAGGATGGGTTAGCCCTCGCTTAGGAGTTCGATTTGAACTGACAGAATCAGGTTTAGAGTTATATCGACCCGATGAACAAAAGTTCCTCTCCTATTTGGAATTGGAGGAACAACGGGAATTAGCAGCCCAACGTGCCGAACAAGAAGCCCAACGCGCTGAACAAGAAGCCCAGCGTGCCGAACAAGAAGCCCAGCGTGCTGAGCGATTAGCGGCGAAATTGCGGGAATTGAATATCGATCCCGATAGTCTCTAAGAAGCGATGCGATCAGCGTTGCTGGTGCCCTTTGGGCGATCGCAAGTATTAATGCCGACCGACTCATAACCATAATTGATCTGTTTTCTTAGGCATAATCAATACACAGATTGAGGCCATGAGCAAGAGGAATTTTCGATAATAAAGTTAGTGTTTCCAATCCCAGAAGGTTGACAGACGAGCTCCCTTAACAGCAAATATGAACCAGGTAGATTATCTCCGTATCAGCCTCATTGACCGTTGTAACTTCCGATGTCAGTACTGTATGCCGGAGGGAGCAGAGCTTGACTATATCCTACGGCAAGAATTGCTGACGAATGAGGAGCTGCTAACGTTACTCCAAGAAGTCTTCATCCCTGTGGGATTTAGAAAGTTTCGCCTCACGGGGGGCGAACCCTTGCTGCGTCCCGGTGTTGTGGATTTGGTGAGCGCGATCGCATCTCTTCCCCAAACCCAAGACCTCGCTATGACCACCAATGCTTTTTTGCTCGCAGGCATGGCACAAAACCTTTATGACGCGGGGTTGCGGCGCATCAATATCAGCCTTGACTCCCTCAACTCAGAAACCTTTGACAAAATTATCGGTAATCGCGGGCGATCGCGCTGGCAAAAAACTTGGCAAGGGATTCAAACTGCCCACCGCGTCGGTTTTGACCCCCTAAAGCTAAATGTTGTAGTCATTCCGGGAGTTAATGACCAAGAAGTCTTAGATTTAGCTGCCTTAACGCTTGACCGTAACTGGCACGTCCGGTTTATTGAGTTTATGCCGATTGGCAATGACAAACTCTTTGGTGAACGCGCTTGGGTGCCATCTGAAGAATTGCGGCAGCGCATTCGCGAGGTGTTGGGATTGACAGAATCAAACGTTCGTGGTAATGGTCCCGCTGATGTTTTCCAGATTCCCGGTGCTTTGGGAACTCTAGGATTTATCAGTCAGATGTCAGAATGTTTTTGCGATCGCTGCAACCGAATGCGCCTTTCTGCTGACGGTTGGTTACGCCCTTGTCTGCTCAATGAATCGAATCAGATCGACCTAAAAACCGCCCTTCGCAGCGGAGTCGATCCCGTTGACCTCAGGGCGCAAGTCAGGCATTTGCTCATGATTAAACCAGAGATTAACTTCAAGCAACGAGACTCTGGAACTCCAGGTGCTTACACCCGTACCATGTCGCAAATCGGAGGATAGTAATTGGGTTGTAGGTTGAAGGTTTACAGGTTGAAGGTGATTCGGGATGAAATTTCGACATTCCATTCCTTCAACTTTCAACACCAAAAAACCTTCAACATTCAACCTTTTAACCTTCAACCCTATTAGGCTTTACGTGAGTAGAACTCAACCACCAGCAGTTCGTTAATTTGCAGCGCTACCCACTCACGATCAATGACACCATTGACCTTACCTGTGAGATTGTTTTTGTCAAACTCTAAATGGCTGGGTAGGTTTGCCAAGCCAGGATATTCTAAGTTCTGTTGGGCTAAGCGCTTAGAGCGTTCGGTGTTTTTGACACCAATAACATCTCCTGGACGGCACTGATAGCTGGCAATATTGACCACCCGACCATTAACCGTCACATGACCGTGATTCACTAGCTGGCGAGCAGCAGGGATCGTACCACCCATTCCCATGCGAAAGACGGTGTTATCCAACCGCATTTCCAACATTTGCAGCAAGGATTGACCCGTTGAACCTGTTGCCCGACGCGCTTTACGAACATAACGCAGCAACTGCTTTTCCGAAATGCCATAGTTAAAGCGGAGCTTCTGCTTTTCTTCCAGTCGAATCGCATATTCGGAGCGCTTTCTGCGAGCTTGACCATGCTGACCCGGTGGGTAGGCGCGACGGGGCGTTTTGCGAGTCAAACCCGGCAGATCGCCTAGACGGCGCACGACCCGCAAACGCGGGCCTCGATATCGCGACATATGATTTCCTCTTTTGTGTCCTGACTAAGTATACCCAAAACTATAATTATACACCTTTCGGAGGTTTAACGCATGTTATTATGACCGTTTTATCCTAAGTCGCTTGCTCCTAGCAGAGTCACTCAGACATTTCTATAATATTAAATCCCAGCGCCATCTAAAAACTCTTCAATGAAGTGATCGGTATCAGTTAATAAATGATGGGAATATTCGGCTCTTTCCGGAGCTAAGGGCGAAGCTGATTGAGCCTTCAAACTCTCAATTTGCATCTCCAAGGATTTAATCCGGTCAAATAAGACTCGAATCACTTGAGCTTCGACATCCGGTAGGTTTTCGCGGTTGAGGAAATCCACGGCCTCTCTGGAGGGATGGGCAATGCGACCGGGAATTCCCACAACAGTGCGATTAGAGGGTACATCTCGCAATACCACTGACCCTGCACCAATACGAACATTGTCGCCAAGTTGAATATTGCCCAACACCTTCGCACCTGCTCCCACGATGACATTTTTTCCTAAGGTGGGGTGGCGTTTGCCCGTTTCCTTACCCGTACCACCCAGAGTCGCTCCTTGATAAATCAGTGTCCCATCCCCGACAATTGCGGTTTCGCCAATCACTACCCCCATCCCGTGATCGATAAAGACACCTTTACCAATTTTGGCTCCGGGATGAATCTCAATTCCCGTAAAAAAGCGACTTATGTGAGAAATGAAGCGAGGGACAAAAGGAATACCGATACTGTAAAGCCGATGTGCTACCCGATGAAACAGAAGTGCTTGCACTCCCGGATAGCAAAACAATACTTCCAGCCAGTTGCGTGCTGCGGGGTCACGCTCATAGATAGTTCGCAATTCAGTGAGTAGCATACTCCGTTTAGGTAGCGGCGATTATTAGAGATAACTGAAAAAAACAGTTACTTATATAACAGTTGTGGCTGTATCCTTGTGCTGTTTTCCGGTACTTCCCAAGAGGGTGCAAAGGGTGTGACAGCCAAGGAGCAAGCAGGCCAAATGCCCCGTACTCCTCCACAAAGCCGCTGGCAGTATCCGCCTCGGCGTCCTTCTGGTCGGTAATATCGGCAGTGCCGACAGGCTAATTTGCCCAAATCTGCCTCGCTCATGGAAATTTCCTTATTTTAATCCACACTAAATCAACCGGAATTATGTAGTTTGTGAACAACGAGACAATATCACATATCGTTTGGAAAAAGCAAGACGAAGGATTGAGCAGTCTAATTGGGAACAGCGATCGCCTTTGACACTGTGCCACCTGCGGTCGCCATCATGGAATCTCCGGCTACTATGCCTGTAGCGATCGCCTGATGGATCAATAATCAAGTACGCTGAATCTTGTGTGTAGCGGAATTCACAGCAGCGCTCTTAGCTATGACTTCTTCAAATTTGAGAATTGTTTCTCTACTTCCCAGTGCCACAGAGATTGTGGCAGCGTTAGGATTAACGGATGCGATCGTGGGGCGATCGCACGAATGTGACTATCCCGCAGAAATTCAAAACCGACCTGTTTGCACTGAGGCACAATTAAACTCGGAAAAACCGAGTGCCCAAATTGATGCTGATGTCCGCGATTTGGTGCAAAAAGCACTGAGCATTTACAACATCAAACTTGATGTTCTAGAAGAATTGAAACCAACCCACATTGTTACCCAAGACCAATGTGATGTTTGCGCTGTCAACTTTGCTGAAGTCGAGAAAGCGGTTGCTGAACTGACTCATAGTCAACCTCAGATAATTTCCTTGCAGCCACAAGTACTGAGTGATGTTTGGGCAGATATTGAACGAGTGGGTACGACCTTAGGAATAGAATCGCAACCCCTACTCGCTCAATTGCATTCTCGCGTCGAAGCTTGTAAGGAAAAGGTACAAGGACTTTCTAAACGACCTAGTGTGGTTGCCCTTGAGTGGACAGACCCCCTAATGTCGAGCGGCAATTGGATTCCAGAATTAGTAGAATTAGCAGGAGGCCTACCGTTACTAAGCGTTCCAGGCCAGCATTCCCCTTACCTAGAATGGGACACCTTACTCAGAGCTGACCCAGAAGTCATTATTATCATGCCCTGCGGCTTTGATTTAGAACGTACCCGCAAGGAAACTCAGTTACTCGAACAGCATCCGGAGTGGTCTAGTTTGCAAGCCGTTCGCATGGGTACAGTGTTCATTACTGATGGGAATGCTTATTTCAATAGACCAGGGCCAAGGCTAGTTGACTCGCTGGAAATCTTAGCAGAGATTTTGCATCCAGATAGCTTTGATTTTGGATACAGAGGTACTGGCTGGGAGGACTTTATAATCGATAATGCTTAAGAAACTAGTTCTCGAAAACTGGAAAAGTTTCCGTTATGCGGAGCTACCGATCGACCCACTGACTGTTCTCATCGGTACGAATGCCAGTGGAAAATCTAATGTAATTGACGCTTTAGATTTTCTACAAAGAGCAGTAGTAGGAAAAGATTTACGCTCTGCTTTGTCAGGTGAGGCAACTCTTCCCTCTATTCGAGGTGGTGTAGAGTGGGCTGCACGTAAATCAAAAGAGTCCTTTCAATTAGAGGCGTTGTTTCAGAGAGAATGTCAAAGGGATGCTCATTATAAAATTGAAGTACAAACCATACCTATTGTTCAGCTCAATTATGAATTTTTATCTCTAGATTCTGAGCATCTCCTATTTGAAACTAATTTAGCAGAGACTGAATCCCCTGGACTTAAAATTAAATCGGATTATTTTAATGATAAAGAAGGCTTTAGGCGAACAAATTCAATATTGAGTTACATTGGAAATTTATACAACCTTGATGCAATTTTACATCAAGGTGTTAATGAAATTACCCAATCTCTTGAAAATATTTTTATATTAAACCCAATCCCTACTAAAATGCGGGACTATTCACCGCTTTCTGATAAGCTTGAAACTGACGCTTCCAATATCGCTGGTGTGATAGCAGCATTGTCGGATGAGCAGAAAGCTGAGTTTGAATCAAGTGTCTCTACTTACATAAAGGATTTACCAGAACGAGATATTCAGAGAGTATGGGCGGAATCAGTTGGAAGGTTTCGCACAGACGCAATGCTTTACTGCCAGGAACAATGGAAACCTGGAGAAAACATAGAGATTGATGCCAGGGGCATGTCAGACGGAACCCTGCGTTTTTTAGCAATTCTTACAGCACTTCTCACCCGACCAGAAGGAAGTCAACTGGTAATTGAAGAGGTAGACAATGGGCTTCATCCCTCTCGTGCAGACTTACTTTTGACAATGCTGAAAGAAATCGGCGAGCAGAGAAAAATTGATGTATTAGTTACTACCCATAACCCAGCTTTGCTAGATGCGTTAGATCCAGAGATGATTCCTTTTGTGGTTGTGGTACATAGGGATTCGGAAACAGGATAAAGTAAGCTTACACTTCTAGAAGATATTGATAATTTTCCAAAGTTAATGGCATCTGGTTCCTTGGGAAGGCTCACAACCAAGGCTGCTATTGAAAGGAGTCTTTCCTCTAACAAGTAATTCCAGAGATGAAAAAAGGAAAAGTTCTAATTATCGACACCTCGATTTTATGTGTCTACTTGGGAGTTCCTGGAAAAGATACTTGTGGAAGCGATAAGAATAAGCGGGATAAGAAGCGAGCTGATAAGCTTTTGCAAAAAGAAGAAAAAGAATCTACAACCTTTGTACTGCCTTTAGCGGTCATTATCGAAACGGGTAATCACATTGCGCAAGCCAGCTCAAAGCGATATGAAATGGCTCAAGCTTTAGCTGAAATTATGGAGAAAGTTGCTGATGAAAAAACACCTTGGACGGCTTTCACTCATCAGTCGAAGCTTTGGGAAGCAGAAGGGTTGAAAAAATTAGCGGAGGAATGGCCTAAGCTTGCAGTGCAAAAGATTTCTATCGGTGATGCCACTATTAAGGCGGTAGCTGAATACTACGGCAAATTGGGTTCCCAAGTGGAAATTCTTACAGGTGATGGTGGGCTCAAATCATACGAACCAGCTCCCCCACTTTCACGTCTTAAGCGCAGGAGAAGTGGATAGAATAGCGATTTTTGACTTTTAAGTTTCTTGAATCTTTCCTTGGGGCAGACTACATAATCGCTCAAAGAACAACCCCGCCCCTGATTCTAAGCTAGTTGATTTGATGAGCATGGGACACTTTGCTGATCGCTCTCATCTCTCCCTTAACGCATTGCGACTGATGGGTCATAAAAAGTCCGGTTGCTCTTATGCAACCGGACTCAAGATTTAGCTTAAGGGTAACTCTTTTTTTAGAGTTACCCTATTAAATTAGACAGCAGATTGCTCCAAGTTAACTTTGACGACCTTGTTCTTTTCTTGCTCTGTTTTGGGCAGTGTCAGATTCAGGATACCGTCTTTGTATTCTGCCGTTACGTTGGTATTTTGAATCCGAGCTGGTAAGGGAATCACGCGCTCAAATTTACCGTAGTAGAATTCGCTGCGGGTTTTACCGTTCTCTTCTGCTTGGGTTTCAGACTTACGCTCGCCGCTGATAGAAACAGCCTTCTCCGTGACTTGTACATCTAAATCTTTAGCTTCCAGTCCCGGAACTTCTAGCTTCAGATGAATAGCCTCTTCTGTTTCCTTCATCTCAGCAGGAGGAACTCTTAGCAAGCCTCTCTCTAAACTAGTAGCGGGTACTAGAGTCTCATCAAATAAGCGATCAAGTTGGCTTTGCAGAGTGCTGATTTCTCTCCAGGGATTCCAACGAACTAATGCCATGACTGTTACCTCGATTTAACTGATTTAGTTTCGATCTCTTTGCCTTTGATTCTCATAGTATTGAGATTAAAAGCTCTTTGAATTCGGTTTTAACTACCAAGTTAATCAGGATTACCGCTCTAAGCTAAAGCTCGTAAAAAGTACGGAAAACTGGAATAATTTTGGTTCGGTTAACTCGATACAAGATGATGGGGTGGGCGATCGCGGTGTATGATGAGTCTGTAGTTAAGCACACCGTTGCAGATAAATTTGAGCAACGCCATCACTGGGATTTTTTTGTAAACACTGATTGAGACGGGATTTGGCTTTCTCAACCGCTCCTTGATAGTAATGAAATAGAGCCGCTTCAAAAATCGGCTTCGTTTCCAATTTGGCTTGTTTTTGGGCAGGAGGATCAGCCTCAAACACCTCAAACACCCCCACATTCTGATCTCTCCCCCGAACCTGCACCTGAGCGATGAAGCGTAGAGCATACTTCATGGGTTCTTCGAGCTGAGCTAAGGTGTTATGGGAAATCAGAAGCGGAGTTTTGTAGACTTTCGTCAACGGGATTATTTAAATTGGGGATATGGCTAGCAAGTGCGAAAAAATATTTCCCTGCTAGTCAGAACACGATTATCCGTATCCTATCCTGAATTCCGGCAGGCGATGGTCGCGAAGCGTTTGCGTTCGCGAAGCGTCTCCGTTAGGAGAAGGAAAGCATGGTCGAAGAGCATACCGCCTTCGACATCGCAAGTCATTGCGCCATTCTACATTGAAGACACTATGCGATCGCCAAGCTGTAGAGACGATATTTGACATTTCATACAAGTCCTTTTTAGGGGATTTAGTATCGTGCCCAAACCCTTGTAATGTACTCAAAAACAGAATCGCAATAGCCAGCGGAGCGGTATTTAATACTGTCAGCCTTTGTTAACCGCCCGACGCTCCCTTACCCATCAAGAAATACACGACCAAACTTTGACCGTTATCGGGGAAACCTTCCAAATCAGCGCTCGTCCAACCAACTTATTCAGAGATAGCTGGAAGTCATAAGCACCGCTGGCCTGATACAAGTACCGCCATTACTGTGAATGCTCCTAGTAGCGGTCACTTCGATTCAAGATTTACGGAATGATTAGAATAGCGGCGGTAGAAAATAAAAGAAGCGATGCCAGGGAGGGGAAGGATGAAACTCGATCTACAGAGATTTTACAAGGCATGTAATCCCAGCATGACCCTATCGATGGAAAATGCTGAGGATCGGAAGTACTACATCGATTTCTCTTCTGTACGAGGGGGCAATATTATTCGGGAGTTGGGACGAACGATTACACGCCTTTCACCGGATAAGCCAACTTGCCAGCTATTTACAGGTCATATCGGTTGTGGCAAGTCTACCGAATTGTTTCGATTGCAAACGGACTTAGAGCAGCAAGGCTTTCATGTAGTCTACTTCGACTCCAGCACCGACTTGGTGATGGGGGACGTTGATGTAACTGATATTTTGCTGGCTATTGCTCGTCAGGTGAGTGAAAGTCTCGAGCAAGCTAAAGTCTATCTACAGCCGCGAGGCTTTAAAGCTTTACTGCAAGGCGTTACACAGCTAATGCAAACTGAAATCGATCTTTCGGCAGAGGCTTCTGTGCCGGGATTAGCGGAGATTAAGGCGAGTACGGAAGGAGAACTCTCTATCGGTTTTGGTCTTGGCAAAATCTCAGCTAAAGCTAAAAATAGCCCCAAATTTCGCTCTCAGCTGCGGCAATATCTAGAGCCCCGCACGGATGGAATTTTAGATACCATTAATCAAGAGTTGTTAGAACCTGCGATCGCACAACTGAAGCGGCAGGGTAAAACAGGTTTAGTGGTGATTGTTGATAGCCTCGACCGGATCGATAACTCGCCCAAAACCACAGGTCACCTACAACCAGAGTATCTGTTTGTAGACCGAGGAGAGCAGCTTAAACAACTGAACTGCCATGTCGTCTACACGATTCCCTTGGTATTAATTTTCTCCAATGACTGGGGAAGGCTGAGAAATCGCTTTGGAGTAGACCCCAAATTGTTGCCGATGGTGCGGGTGCGATCGCGCGATGGCAGCGAGTGTGAGGAAGGACTAGCTCTGTTGAGGCAAATGGTGCTAGCGAGAGCGTTCCCAGAGGCTGCACCACAGCACCGATTAAACCTGATCACAGAGGTGTTTGATTCTCCTGAAACCTTAGACCGTCTCTGCAGAGTCAGTGGGGGTCATCCACGAAATTTGTTATCGCTATTCTATGGCTGTCTTCAGCAACAAGACCCCCCCTTCCCCCGTGACTGTTTGGAAGACATTATTCGGAGACAACGCGACGCTTTAATCCGAGCCATTGATGACCAAGAGTGGGAATTGTTGCGACAGGTAGGACAAAAGCGAATGGTGAGAGGAGAGCAGGAATATCAAACCCTGATACGCAGTATGTTCGTCTTTGAATATCAGGATGAAGAGGGGGGATGGTTTAGGATTAATCCGCTATTAGCAGAAACCAACCAGCTGAAGGATGAAGTGTGAAGGATGAAAACATAGGGTTCTCCGGTACCTATGGTGGAAATTCCGGTTTTAGGGTAATGGGAAATGGGTAATCTTTCTTCATATTTCATACTTCTTGCTTTATGGAAGATGTCAATGCTAAAAATGAGGATTCCTTAAGAACTCTGACACGAGCGATCGCACTTTCTCAAGATCAGTTTTCGCTGATTTTAGCCCGCTGCAACTATCAATTCTTGCAGCAGCGATTGATGCAACAGCTACGAGAACGTTGCTCATACGAGTTCAAAGAATTTGTTCTCCATCCCGAAGCCAGAACTCTTTATACAACTGTTCGTGCCGCACTGGGTGATGAGCAACCCAGTGCTGTGATTGTCTCTGGATTGGAATGGGTCAACGAGCTGGATGGAATTCTCAGGGCTAGTAACTATGCTAGAGATGAATTTCGCAAACACTTCTCCTTCCCTCTGGTACTATGGGTCACCGATGAAGTGCTACAAAAATTCATCCGGGTGGCTCCAGATTTCACGAGTTGGGCTGCCACTCCCATTGGATTTACAATTGCTACCCCTGAATTAATCGAGTCTCTGCAACAAAGTGTAGAATCCGTCTTTGCGGCAATTTTAAAAACGGGGTCTGGTAAGTTTCTCAACAATACCGATCTGAATCTAGAAATGGGTTCCCGTCGTCGCTCAGAGTTAGAGGCGGCTATTCGGGATTTGCAACATCGGGAAGAAGCATTAGAGCCGGAGTTAGAAGCAGATTTACAATTTCTGCTGGGTCTTGATGCGGATACCAATGGTCAGATGGAGAAGTCTCGACAATACTATGAGACAAGTTTAGCGTTTTGGCTACAGCAACTCAGAAGTCAGGAGTCCGAATTCGTAGGGGCGGTGCCCCCATTTTCAGTCAGGATTCAGGAGTCCGAATTCATAGGGGCGGTGCCTCCGTGCCCGCCCACTCAATCGAATAATCCAAAATCGGTTGAACACATCGGGTGTTTATTCTTTTATCTTGGTTTGTGGTGGCGTCGCTATGCGACTCAGCATCGCGCTGAATATCGTTTTGCTTGTAGTCAAGCTAGGGATTATTTTCAACAGTGTATTGATGTTTTTGAACGGGGGAATCGCCCCGATTTAATGGCTAAATTCATCAATCCCTTGGGTGGAGTTCTGCGAAAGTTAGAGGAATGGGACAAGCTAGAAGCCGTTGCCAAATTAGCTGTTCAATTGCACCAAACTTATCCTGAACCTATCCGGCTTGCTTATGGTTATGGTTTGCTGGCTGAACTGGGACTCTCTCAACGAGCTTATAAAATTGCTGAACTTTATGCTGACCTTGCCCTACAAACCAATGCGGAATCGTCAGAATTAGCCTGCGATTTACAACATCAAGATATCGATTGTGGTTGGTCGCGACACCATTATCAAAATTTATATTGGTTATTGCTGGCTCAATCTAAACAGCATCTTGGTCAAGTTCAAAACGCGATTAAAATTCTAGAAGCGGCTAAAATCGAGAGCAATCCTCAATACGACCCGTCACTCTCAATTCGGATATTAAGCACGTTGCGATCGCTCTACTTTGAGCAAGGTCGTTATCTAGAATCCTTTTGGATTAAGCAAGAGCAAGGTGAGATTGAGTACAAGTATGGTTTCCGGGCGTTTATCGGTGCGAGTCAGTTGCAGCCCCGATGTCAAGTCCTTAACCCAACCCTTGCGCCTGTCGATAACCTGGATACAATTGCCCAGGAAATTGCTGCTTCGGGTCGAGAGCAAGATATCAATCGTTTGATTGAACGCATTAGTCGCACGGATTGTAAACTCACTGTGATTCATGGGCCTTCAGGAGTCGGGAAAAGCTCCCTGGTTACAGCGGGGTTAATACCCGCTCTCCAGCAAAGAGCAATTGGCGATCGCGACGTGCTTCCCATTGTCTTGCGAGTTTACACCAATTGGGTCAGTAATTTAGGGCAATCTTTGTTAAGGGATTTAGGAACATCTCTGGCGAAG
>NZ_DATNPA010000717.1:0-13926 GCF_036703385.1 Allocoleopsis sp.
ATGAAGCAGAAGATGAAGCAACAGTGCGCCAATTAATTGAATCTGACCCCTATTGGCAAAACGAAATTTGGACTGACTACGACATCAAGGAGTGGATTCAAGCTTTTTGAAGGGGTTTTAGTAGAGACAATCCACTCTTTACTGTTGACCCTTGTCCGTAAATTTTTCATTTTTTTTAAGCCAAAAAGAACCTTTTTTACTCAGTAAAGATAGTTGACGTTCTCCCAGGATTTTTCCCACCGCTAAGGCAAACATCGAGTCGTGGCGTAACTGCTCATGGTCGTTTAAATCTTCATACCCCTGTACCAATCCGTAAACTCTTTGTGCTACTAAACTTTCGACTGAATGCTCCACACGATTTAGATGTCTGTAATCTTGAAAACAGGCTGCCAACCGAGATGTGATTTTCAGTTTTTGGTCTAAATTCGCAATTAGTGTTAGCCCCGCATCTGATGTTACCGTCCCCCCTTAAAATTCACGACTACTTGACGAGATTTTACCCGTTTAATTTTGAACTGTTCTGCGATACAATCTGTTGATGCTGAGGTCATATTTTTAAACTGCTGCAATGCTTATCCAATCTATATTTGGCAGTTTTTGACCCCCCTTTTTTACGGGGTTTGTGAGAAATCCGGGCTGGAGTGATTCATTAAGACTTGATGATTGTTTCGGGTTAAATTCTGTATTTTCAGTAACCATAATATCCTGAATATTACACTAGGAACTATCAATCAAAAAAATATTTTTATAGATTGATTATGGAAGAAAAGCTGAAATTGATTCATAGTTCAATATCGACAATATAGGTTGGTTTTATTGGTATTGATAAATTTCTATCATAAGAGTCTAATAATTCCTAGAAAAAAATAAAAAAATCAATTCTTTAATCTGTGATTTTCACTATACTCAAAGAACTAACCCTGCCCGCTCAGCCTTGACGATTGCTCAAGGTCAGCCAAACTTAGAAGAGTATCAATTGTAGTGAGTTAGCCGTATAAAAATGCCGAGCGATCGCAAGTGGCAATTCTGGAAACCTAACCCAACTCGTCCTCAAACGCTGCGGACAAAGCATCAGACCAAGACCGGGACTTCAACGTCGGCAGAGTTTGAACGCTGGTTTAAGACAACTGGGTTGGGTCACCTGTTGGTTGGGGTGTGGGCACTTGCGGGCGCGATCGCAACGGCTCACAATGGCAGTCTGGTGCAATTAATAGAACGGCAAGCTCAGACGCTGTTCTTCCAAATACGAGGCCCGGTCAAAGCGCCAAACAATATTGTAATCTTGGCGATCGATGATGACTCCATGACTCAATGGAAGAAGTCGTATCAGGTCGATCCTAAAAGTGCAACTGACTTGGAGGCGATCAAAAATTGGCCTTGGAAACGAGAAGCTTATGCTGTTGCGATCAATCGACTCATGGCGGCTGGAGCAAAGACTGTATCGTTAGATATCGTGTTGGATCTCCCCAGTAGTTACGGTGAGGCGGACGATTCAGCATTACAACGGGTACTGCAACGGTATGCAGGTCGAGTTACCCTAGCCGCCAGTTACGAAGAGGATGAAACTCGACCCGGTGATTCTACTAAACTCATCCAGCCGGGTTCTTTCCTGGAAACGAACCCCACTTCTGTTGGCTCAATTAACTATTTTATTGAGCCGAATGGTAGGATTTATCGCCATGCTAAGGAGTTTCCTAAACTTTTAGCACAACAATATTCAGACCCCGAACGGGCTAAAGCCTTTGCCGAGCTTGTTGCTACAGTTCCCTCTTTTGATGAGGCAACCTTGCAAGCGGCCAAGCTGAAGTACCCTCAACCCAAAGGCAACAATATTTTCTTCTACGGCCCCCACAATACCTTTGAGGTCATTCCATTTTGGAATGTACTCGATTCCAGTAACTGGAATAGTTATCTCCAACAAGGCAAGTATTTCAAAGACAAGATTGTCCTCATTGGGCCAACCGCAACTTTATTACAAGACTTTCACCCGACCCCTTTTTCTGAAAGCTTGTTGTATCCCCAACTGATGAGTGGAGTGGAACTCCATGCCAATGCGATCGCTACCTTACTACAGGGACGCTCTATTGCGGAAGCCATGCCCAATCCTAACCAACGGGCGCTTTTTGTCTTCATCGGAGTTGTCGGGGCAGGATTTTTAATTACCAGAATCAAGCACTTGCCGATTCGCATCGGATTGGCAGCAGCGGCAGTGTTGACCTGGGGAGGAATTAGCTACGCCCTGTTCGTTTATAGTCGCGTCATTTTGCCCACAACTGTTCCAGTCGTTGCGCTTGCACTCTCGACCCTCTCTTACGGTACCGTTGGCTCGATTCGGGACTATTTCACCAAACGCAACCTCCGACGTACCATCAAGCGTTACTCCTCCTCACCCATCATTCGGGAAATTATTTCTCAGGAGGATGAATTCCAGGGGCTGCTGGATGAGAGGGAACTGGAATTGATGGAAACTAAGCTGGGTGGGCGCTACAAAATCGTCAAACGGCTCAGTGCGGGAGGATTTGGCGAGACTTATATTGCAGAAGACACCCAACGACCCGGTAACCCTCAGTGTGTTGTCAAGGTACTCAGACCTGCTAGCAATAACCCCAAAATGTGGGAACTTGCAAGACGATTATTTATCCAGGAAGCAGAAATTTTAGAAAAATTGGGCAAACACGACCAAATTCCTCAACTTCTCGCTCATTTTGAAGAAGGCGAATTTTATTTAGTTCAAGAATTTGTTGTTGGTCGTCCTCTAACCAATGAACTGCCAATACTTGTCCCTCTTGCTGAAGCTAAGGTCATTGAAATTTTGCGAGAGCTGTTATTAGTTTTGGAGTTTATTCACTCTCATGGTGTAATTCACCGAGATATTAAACCCGACAATATTATTAGGCGCAAATCTGATGGCAAACTCGTGCTGATAGATTTTGGGGCTGTTAAAGAACTCAGTACACAATTAATAGAAGGCGAACAGCGAACTGAATTAACAGTAGGAATTGGGACGAAAGGTTATATGCCTAACGAACAAGCGGCGGGCAATCCCAAATACAACAGTGATCTTTATGCCCTTGGTATGATTGCGATTCAAGCCTTGACTGTTACCCATCCGGCTCACTTGCCATCCAGTCCTGCAACTGGAGAAGTGATTTGGGAGGATAAAGCAACAGTTAGCCCTAAATTGGCAGCCATTATCAGGAAAATGATCCGTTACAATTTCCGCGATCGCTATCAGTCTGCCACAGAGGCATTAAAAGCGCTAGAACCCTTGAGTGCAGCGTTACCTCCAGATTTATCTAATACTTCTGGAGTCAAGGATAAGCCTCTGACTAGCTCATCGTCTTTGCAGAATAGACCTGATTCAACCAGCCTATGGTCGGATGCTTCTACACCCCAAGATTCCCAAGATTCAACCAGCCTATGGTCGGATGCTTCTACACCCCAAGACTCCCATGATTCAACTAGTCTATGGTCGGATGCTTCTACACCCCAAGACTCCCAGGATTCAACCAGCCTATGGTCGGATGCTTCTACACCCCAAGACTCCCAAGATTCGACAATGCCTAAAAAAGGTACGCCTGAAGAATGAAATTCATTCCGTAGAAAATACGGACATTAGTTTACAAAGCTCCTTTGGCGCATTGAACTCTTATATGAAGTTGTGTTCGTACATAAGAAAGGATGTACGAGCCGGATTTGCTATTAACTGACATTTTACTGTCGATGACAGTTATCACCTAACTCAACGATCATCATCACCCACTCTGAACACCTTCGATCACCTGTGGCTTACTAGAAATCGGAGATATTCAACATACCAACAATTGACCCATAGTTCAGCTGCTTTTGGAGGATTTGAGGAGTTGGCGATGCTTGAAAAGATATTGTTATCCATCACGATCACGTTTTCCCTCTACCTGACTGCTCAATCAAGTGAGTTCAGTACAACTTCTATCTTTTCAATAGTGCAGCAGTCAGCCATCACACAGCCAACTGTGAATCAATGGCGATAATAAACCTAGTTGTAATTCAATCGTTTCAATTGTCAGCCGTCAGCAGACCTATACAAACAATAACATTCCCTAACAATTATTGATAGCCCAGAAGGATAGTACTTAATAAATAGATTAATCATTATAATAGTTTATTACGAAATGTCATCTCTCTTTAGAAAGAAGATTTTCAAAATAATACTTAAGAGAGTAAGGAAAAGCATTTCCATAGACCAGTGTAAACAGTTACACTCAAAGCAGGGTTCAAAGTGTGCTGTATTTTCTCTAATCACTGTAAATACCAGGAAGGTAAGCCAGAGGAGGCTATGGGACTTAAAAACTCTTGTAGCTGGTTAGAGAAGGTAGCAATTCCCTAGGGGATAGCCTCCATGCTTTCGTACTTCGTTTACGAAAGCTAGCGCTAACGTGCCACTGGGATGCTATCGCGTTCCGCTTCGCTAAGGCGTAACGATTTTCCTTCCAGTAAACCCAGACAAACAACTGAATAACCATTGAAGAGGGATGTTTTAGGGGTCGCCTACTATGACTGTCTCCTAACTAAGAGAGTCAAACTTGACGGAGCTTCATGCAAAAGATTTGCTCTGTTTAATACTTGTCAAGAAGGCTGATGAAGCTCTTCGGTAAGTTAAAGCCCACAGGATACCTGAGCGGTTCTGATGAGCAATGAACCTCAGTCGTATCCTCGGCCATCTACCTAGTTTGAAAAACTCATCCTATGAAATCAGTTCTTAAGCCAACGCTCAACCGTGATGCTTTCAAAGTTCTCCTGGTTGAAGACAACCTAGCTGAGGCGGAACTGCTCCAAGAGTTACTGCTAGAAGCTCACAGAGAAAGGGTTTCTTTGACCCATGTTAGGAATGTTACCGAAGCGACAGAGGATTTTAAGCAACAACAAGTTGATGTTATTTTATTAAATCTGTTACTTCCCGATCGCAAAGAGCTAGACACTCTCACCCGAATTCAAGAGTATATCGGTCAGCTCAACAACGGTTCTTGTCCTGCCATTATCGTCCTCATAGGAGACGATGAGGAAGAACTCGCCCTTGAGTTAATTCGTGCCGGGGCGCAGGATTGTTTGGTAAAAGAACAAGTTGAGAGCGAGTATTTGATTCGCTCCCTGCGTTATGCGATCGCAAGGCAAGACGCGTTCACATCTATGGCACATCAGCAAACGCGAGAAGCTCTGCTCACAAGTCAACAAAAACATACTTGTATTCTCCCTCATCTCACCGAAGTTAGTTCTCACACCCAAGTCGAACAGACAGAACAAGACAGTGTGGATAATAGCGAAGCGGTAGCGAACTCGCGAGCATCAGCAGCTGTTTTAGCCCTAGAGCATCAGGACTTTAACACACAGGAACGTAGCTCAGCCCGGTGGGAAACACTAGTATCCAACGAGCAACGCTTCTTCACGCTCTCCCTCGATCTATTGTGTATGGCGAGTTTTGATGGCTATTTCAAGCGCTTGAATCCTGCTTGGGAAACCACCCTCGGCTACACGAGATCCGAACTTCTAAATAGACCCTTTCTTGAATTTTTTCATCCAGAAGACCGAGAAGCCACTCAACGCGAAGTGGAAACGCTGAAGAATTGTAGCACTCCCAGCACCAAATTTGAGAACCGTTTTATCTGTAAAGATGGTTCTTATCGGTGGTTGTCGTGGACAGCTGTGTCCTTTTGTGATGAGGAATTGATCTACGCCGTTGCCCGCGACATCACAGAGCGCAAGCACTCAGACGAAGCCTTACGCCTCAGTGAGGAAAGATTCCGAACATTAGTCAGCAACATTCCTGGTTCCGTCTATCGCTGCAAGTTTGATGCGGATTGGACGATGGAATTTCTCAGCCCAGAAATTGAGCAAATTAGTGGTTATCCGGCGTCAGATTTTCTTGCTAATCAAAAGCGAAGCTTTGCCAGTCTGATGCATCCCGACGATGTTCGCGGGGTCGAACGTAAAGTTCGGGAGGCTTTAGCCGCCGACAAACCATTCTGTTTGGAATATCGCATTTTTCACGCGGATGGCAGTATTCGATGGCTTTATGAGCAGGGTCGGGGTATGTTTACGGCGGATGGAGAAGTCCTCTGTTTGGATGGCGTAACCTTTGACATCACAGAGCGCAAACGCTCAGAAGCAGCCTTGCGCCTCAGCCAAGAGCGATTACAGTTGGCGTTAGAAGGCAGCGAATTGGGGTTATGGGATTGGAATATTAGTACTGGACAAACCTATCTCGACCCGCAGTGGACGAGAAGGTTAGGGTATGAAGTAGGCGAGATTGAGCAGGATTCCCCATCTTGGGAGCGACTGTTACATGCAGAGGATCGACCCAAGGTGATGGAAGCCTTGAAGGCTTATCTAGCCGGTCGCACCTCTATCATCCAAGTGGAATTTCGGATGCGCTCAAAATCTGGCAAGTGGCAGTGGATTTTGGGACGTGGCAAGGTTTTCGAGTGGGATGAATTTGGCAAGCCCGTCCGGATGACGGGAACTCATAAGGATATTACTGAACGCAAAACCCTGCAAAGAGAACTCGCCTTGCGGGAAGCTCGCTTAAACGCCTTTTTTACCTCCTCTCCCATCGGTCTTTGCATTTTGGACCATCAGTTACAGTTTGTGCAAATCAACGAACCTTTGGCACAAATTAATGGACTATCGGTACACGACCATATGGGCAAGACCCTGTCTGAAGTCTTGCCGAACATGTCTCCCGTCTTAGAACCTATCTACCAGCAGGTTCTGACCACTGGAAAGCCGATAATCAACCTGGAAGTGAGCGGTGAAACACAAAGCTCACCGGGTATTGTGCGTCACTGGATGACTTCTTACTTTCCCATTCCAGCGGAAGAGGGTCAACCCTCTGGTGTAGGAGCCGTTGTTGTGGAAATTAGCGCTGTCTACGAAGAACTTCGCTTACGCAAGCAGGCAGAAGAAGAGCTTCACCGCACCCAACGATTTCTCAACTCCCTACTGGAAAATCTACCCGTGGGCGTGTTTGCCAAAGATGCTCAGGAGTTACGTTTTGTCTTCTGGAACAAAACGCTTGCAGAACTGATGGGGTACTCCACTGATGAGGCTATTGGCAAGAATGACTATGACTTGTTCTCACAAGAACATGCTAATTTCTCTACGGCTCAAGACCGAGAAGCATTCTCAACTGGAAGGCTGATTGATAACTCCGCAAAACTTATTCCGACCCATCGCGGAGAACGAATCTTTCATATCAAAAAGATTCCCATTTTTGATGAGGTTGGCAGACCCCAGTATATCTTGGGCATTGCGGACGATATTACTGAACACCAGCAAGCGATCAATCGCTTACGACTCTTAGAACGAGCGATCGCAGCATCAAGCAACGGTATTGTGATTACCGATGCTACTGTACCCGACCACCCGCTTGTTTATCTCAATCTCGGATTTGAGCGGATAACAGGTTACCAAAGAGAGGAAGTGCTGGGCAAAAACTGCCGATTTTTGCAAGGGACGGATCGCGATCAACCGGCTCTTGCCCAACTGCGTGCGGCGCTGCAAGAAGACCAAGAATGTCGTGTGGTATTACGGAACTACCGAAAAGACGGCACTCTATTTTGGAATGAATTCTCTATCTCCCCCGTGCGAGATGCCGCTGGGAACTTGACTCACTATATTGGCGTTCACAGAGACATCACAGAACTCAAACAGGCACAAACAGCCCTAGAGCAGCAAGTGCTACGGGAGCGACTGGTGGGAGCAATGCGATCGCGCATTCGCCGCACGCTCAACCTTCAGGAAGTCCTCACTACTGCTGTGGAGGAAGTGCGCAAGTTTCTCCAAACGGACCGAACCGTGATTTACCGCTTTTACCCCGATTGGAGTGGAGTAATCGCCGTCGAGTCCGTTGGCGAGGATTGGACGCCCCTTTTTGGACTAGATATTCAAGATAGTTGCTTTGGCGAAACCTATGTCTGTCAATACCAACAAGGTCGCATTCGAGCGATCGAGGATATTCATAAAGCAGGTTTGACGCCGTGTCATCTGGCTCTACTGAGCCAGTTGGAGATTAAAGCCAACCTCGTGGTTCCCCTGTTGCAAGGAGAAACCTTATGGGGGCTGTTGATTGCTCATCATTGTTGTAGTGCTAGGCAGTGGAACTCCTTTGAGATTGAGTGCCTCAGACAACTGAGTGTGCAACTTGCGATCGCTATTCAACAATCAACCCTCTTTGAACAAGCCCAAACAGAAATCGCCGAACGTAAGCGGGTGGAAGAGAGTTTGCGGCGCTCTGAGGCGCGAGAGCGAACAAGAGCCAAGCAACTCTCCAAAGCCTTACATGACCTTAAAAACGCCCAAACCCAACTGGTGCAAACTGAAAAAATGGCGAGTTTGGGTCAACTGGTTGCCGGTGTCGCCCACGAAATCAACAATCCCACGAGCTTTATTTACTGTAACGTTGCTCCAGCGCTGAGCTATACCTATGACCTGCTCAATCTGATTTCCCTCTACGAGCAGCACTATCCAACGCCCTCTGCTGAAATCCAAAACGAGATGGAAGCGATCGACCTCAACTTTATCAAAGAAGACTTCCCCAAATTACTGCGTTCAATGGAAGAAGGCGCTTCTCGCATCCAGGAGATTGTCTTATCTCTGCGAAACTTCTCTCATCTGGATGAAGCCGAACAGAAGAAAGTTGACCTTCATCAGGGAATCAATAACACGTTGATGATTTTACAAAACCGCCTCAGAGAACAATCCACCAGAGCAGCCATCCAGGTTATTCGAGAATTTGGTAAGCTCCCCTTAATGGATTGTTATCCTAGTGAACTGAATCAGGTATTTATGAATATCTTGAATAATGCCATTGATGCTCTTGAACGCAAGATGAAAGAGGATTCTTCCCTAACGCCTCAAATTCGGATTTGTACAGAAGTGGTGAGAGTTTGTACAGGGGGTAGAGACTGGAGACTCACAGAACAAAGTCAAATCAGCGATCGAACTCTCTCCCAAAGCGCCCCATCTTCTCCTCTCTCCATCTCCCCATCTCCCCAGTCTTCCCAATTCCCTATCCCCACTTGCCAATTTCCCATTTCCTGCACAGAAAAGGTACTCATTCGCATTACTGACAATGGTGCTGGCATTCCGCCCAATGTTAAACCGCGTATATTTGACCCATTTTTTACCACCAAACCCGTTGGTAAAGGCACAGGTTTAGGGTTGTCAATTTCTCAGGCCATTGTGGTGAAAAAGCATAAAGGGGAATTATACTGTCACTCACAGTATAGGCAAGGAACAGAGTTTGTAATTGAGTTACCCCTTTAACAAAAATTTGATGTTTTGATAGAGGCTGAGATATTTTTAATATCTATAAAATGATGAATCAGAAATTATCGAAAAGCTACTGAACACAGAGTTCACAGATTAGAGGAGAGAAAAAGAGAAAAAAGGGATTTATTGATGAGGATTGAGTCTCACATTGTACTCGCATCTTGGCTTCTCTGCTTGCGATTAACAACGCTCCAGATAGATTTGAGCCACTATATCCTTTGGATTAAGGCTCAAGACTTCTTCAAAGCGTTGTGCTGCTTGCGTCGTTGACTGCTGGTGGTAGAGAAACAATCCTTCTTCAAAGATTGTCTTCGTGGCTAACTTGCCATCTTTAACTTGAGGCTCATCCTCATCAAACACTTCAAAAACAGCCACAGCTTTTGACTTTCCTTTAACTTTAACTTTATCGATGAAGCGAATACTATATTCCATTGGGTTTTGCAAACGAGCCAAAGTGTAGTGAGTGATTAACAACGGCACCTGATATTCTTTCGTTAGGCTTTCCAGACGGGCGGCTAAATTGACGGCATCACTCACTACCGTGCCATCCATACGGTGTTTTCCCCCGACTGTTCCTAGCATCAATGAACCTGTATTAATGCCAATGCCGATTTTGATGGACACATATCCAAAATTAGCACGATTTCGATTATATTCAGCCAACTGTTGCAGCATGGCAAGACCAGCTTTGAGAGCATCATCTGCACTCCCACTAAACAGTGCCATAATCGCATCACCGATGTATTTATCAATAAAGCCCTGATTTTCGATCAGTGCTGGTTCCATGCGACAAAGATAGGCATTGATAAATTTAAAATTATCCTCCGGTGTCATGCTTTCCGATAAGGTAGTGAAGTTGCGAATATCGGAAAATAGCACCGACATTTCTCTCTGCACTTGGTCTCCCAATCGAACATCAACGATGCTCTTTTTGTCTAACAACTGGAGGAATTGACGGGGGACAAAGCGTGAAAACGCTTCGTTGAGTTGATAAAGTTCATTCGTAAATTTCGTTCGTTCAGCTTCAGCTTTTTTCCGAGCCGTAATATCTTCAATAAATCCCTGATAGTAGCACACTACTCCATCTGCATTGCAAACAGTGCGGGCACTCTCACTAATCCAGATGATTCTGCCATCTTTACGATAGACTCTTGATTCAAAATCCGAGACTTCACCGTAGTTTTGCATTAAGGTCAAAAACTCAGTACGGTTGTGGGGTTCGACATACAATTGTTCTGGAATGTTGGTAATTGTTGCCATCAATTCTTCCGGTGAGTCGTACCCGTAAATTTGAGCTAAGGCGCGATTGGCACTGATATAACGTCCGTCGGGGGTACTCTGAAAGATACCTTCCAGCGCATTTTCAAAGATGGAACGATACTTCTGTTCAGCTTGGAGTAGTGCCTCTTGTGCTAGTTTACGATCGCTAATATCTCGACCCTCTACAATCAGATACTCAACCTTACCGTTAGCATCAAAAATTGGCTTAATGGAAAAGTCAATGGTAGCCGTGCGATCGCTTTCCCCTAAAACATCAACTTCATAACGGATAAATTGACCTTGAATCGCTTGAGTAATGGCAGCTTGCAATTGAGTTTGAGTGATAGGTGAGATGGCCCACCACTGGCATTTCCAAAAGGGTTTTCCCACCACATCAGATAGCTGCAATCCCCCAAAATCGAGTGCCGTTTGGTTCGCTTCTAAAAGAATGCCCTCCGTGTTCAGCATTCCTGTGAATTGAAAGGTTTGATTAAAAATTGCCCGAAACTTGCGATCGCTCTCATCGAGTTTAGCAATCAGTGCTGATTGTTCAATGTTTAATTGCTGAAGTTTAGCGTTTTTTAACGTTATTTTTTTATCTTGAATATAGCTATGGATAGCTTCTGTAACTGTCAATTTGAGGTCTTCCGGCTGCCAAGGCTTGGCAATGTAACGATATAATTTGGCATAGTTGATTGCATTCGTTACGGCTTCTAGGTCGGCTTGCCCTGTTAGCATGATTTTGAGAGTTTTAGGGGAAAGCTGATGAACACGTTTTAACAGCTCATCTCCCTTCATATCAGGCATAATATAGTCGGAAATAACTAAGGGGACTTCATCTCCTTTTTCTAGCAATTCTTCAACTAACTCTAAAGCTTCATCCCCCCCTTCAGCAATTTCGATAAAGTAATCATTTCCAACTGCTTTTTTTAGCTCGGTTTTGAGGCTTCTGAGTACAGTTGTCTCATCATCAACACAGATAAGTACTTGTTTACTCATAATTGGTTTTTAATTCTTGGTTGTTGGTTATTTGTATAAACTATTACATAAATTCCGGGGGTTGACATATAACGTATCCGTTGTTGCCTATAGAGCAGTTACCTGCTCTTGTGAAGCATAAATAAATTCAGAGCAAGGAGAACATGCTCTTCCAAATAACCAACAACCCCTGACCGCATCGGGTCAGTCATAGTTTTGCCAAAGCTGATTGGATGGTTGCCACTAATTCTTCTTGAGACCAAGGTTTATGTAAGCAGCAATAGAGGTTGGCTTCAAGGCGAGCTCGTTCAATGGCTGCTTCATCAGCTTGACCGATTAGCAGGATTTTAATAATGTTAGGGAATTGCTGATGGACTTTTATGAGAAATTCATCCCCCCTCATACCAGGCATTAACCAATCCGAGACAATGATAATGATGAGCATTGCTGCCTTATTGAGTTCCTCGATTAACTCTAGTGCTTCATCAGCATCTTGAGCTACTTCATAAGAGTAGGCATCTCTAAATGCTCTTCTGAGTTGTCTCTTGAGAGTCTCCAATACCATTTTTTCATCATCAACACACAAAATAATAAGTTTGCTCATTGTCTATCCTAATTGTTCAGTTTTATCGGATTTCTGCTATTATTTATAGGTAGTAAAACGGTGAATGTAGTTTGACCCTGGCTGGATTTAAATTGAATTAACCCATGATGTTTTTCAATAATTTTCTTGGCAATATCTAATCCTAATCCACTGCCCTCCCCTGGAGACTTAGTGGTAAAGAATGGCTCAAATATTTTGGGTTTAATTTCTTCGGATATCCCCGCACCAGTATCAGTAATACTAATATAAGCCTGCTGTTCTTTCTGCATCACCTCAATAGTTAAAGTTCCTCGATAATCCATCGCTTGTAAGGCATTATGGATGAGATTTGTCCAAACCTGATTGAGTTCGTCAGGATAACATAGCACTGGGGGTAATTCTGCATAGTTTTTCTTCACCTCTATCCCTTGTTTGAGTTGGTTTTGATAGAGGGTTAAGACAGTGTCAATCCCTTCAGTCAGGTTAGCTGGCATCATTTCACCTGACTGGTCGTAGCGAGCATACGTTTTCAAAGCAAACACCACTTTAGAGGCACGGTCGATGGCTGTGTTAATCGTAGCCGTGCCTTTTTGAATGCCTGAAAGGTTATAAGCTATTTCTAAGATGTGTGAACCATCCGGTCGTTTTAACAGCGGTAAAAAGAGGTCAATTTCGTCATAAATTTTCATGTCAACTAAAGCATCAGCAAGGATATCAGCATTTTCAATCTCTTCGGCTTCCAGTTGGCTAGTTAAGGCTCTCTTTGCTCGGCGCTCTTCTTTGGTCGATAAGGTTAATTGGGTTTGGAGTGACCGTTGCAGTAACGCTAAGAAATCCTGCGCTTGCTCTAGGGAGAGGGATTGAAACAGAACGGGTAACTGCTCTAGCGTTTGATTCAAAGATTCAGAAATATTCCCAACTGAAGAGCGAATGGCTCCTAAAGGTGTATTAATTTCATGGGCAATGCCTGCAATGAGTTGTCCCAAGGCTGCCATTTTTTCTTTTTGAATCAGTTCTTCTTGAGTAGCTTTTAGTTGTTGCAGGGTATTTTCCAGTTCGCCATTGGTTTGGGCTAATTCCCTATTTTTATCTTGCAGTTGTTGCAGGGTATTTTCTAGTTTTTCATTAGTTTGGGCTAATTCCTCATTTTTCTGGAGGAGACTTTTTTGCAGATGTTGCAATGCCAAATGGGTTTCCACCCTCGCCAAAACTTCTTCCACTTGAAAGGGTTTGGTGATGTAATCTACCCCACCAACTCCAAAAGCTTTTACTTTATCTAGCACTTCACTCAAGGCACTGATAAAGATAACCGGGATGTGGCAAGTCGTTGGAAAAGCTTTTAGCTGAGAGCAGACTTCATAGCCATTCATATTCGGCATTTGAATGTCCAGTAAAATCAGATCGGGGGGTTCTGCTAATGCCCCGACAAGTGCTGATTGACTATCAATTGCGGGTCGAACGGTGTACCCGTTTTCCGCCAGCGTTCCGACTAAAAAGCGTACATTAGCTGGGGTATCATCAACGACTAAAATAGTTCCTTTTGACTCGCTCATTATTATTTTTTTAACATAGATAATTAGGTTGGTAGTTGCCCTTTAGAGCTAAAGCTCAACTACGAACGAAGGGTTTCTTTGGCTTGCTCAATTAAAGAAGCTATCTTGGGATACTCAAAACCCTCAGCTAAAATCGTCAAGGCATCGGCTAAAGGGGCATTAAGGGTATGGATTTCATGAATTAGGCTGTCAATCTGATTCATCTTGGAACGGATTGCCGCCTCTTCTAAATGAGTGAGTAAA
>NZ_DATNPA010000718.1:0-7991 GCF_036703385.1 Allocoleopsis sp.
AGTCGTTGTAGTTGTAACTGTAAATTAGCAACCCGCGCATTCAACTCTGGGAGTTGGTCATCAATAAACTTAACCCCTTCACTAATTTGAGACTTACGCTCCTCAAGGCTGTACTTTAAATATTTTTCCGCAGTGACTTCTAAAACAAACAGGACAAGTTTAGGGTCTTCTGCCTCATAGGTAACTTTGAGGAGCTTGGTGGGTTCCGGAGATTTTTCGTTAGCAAAACGGGCAACGGTTAATGATTTTGAAAAGACAAAGAACTTCAGCTGAGGATATCGAAGCCTGACTCGCTCGTATATGGAGGACAGCATCTTTGGACTCTTTAAAATCTCCAGCTGAGTTGCGTAGTCCAAGGTAGCACCGTCTTGACCCTGCATTTGTTGTGCATTAGGACCACGAGTGAGCGCATAGGGTTGAACAACTTTCCCTTCATTAGTGACAGGTTCGACTAAAAGCTGAAAATTGCCTTGGTATGTCGGCGGAATGTTTTTATTAGCCCAAACAAAGGCAGCAGCCGTCACACCACCTGTGATGCAAATCACTAATAGGGCTTTCCGTTGGACAGTCCTCAAGAGTGGACGCAGATTCAATCCTTTTTGAGGCGGAGTGCTAACCTCATCTTTGTCGAGTGCTGGCAATTCCTGTAACTGTCTGCTTCGCTTGCTAATTGATAAAACTTGAGAGACTGGTTCTGTTTCCATTTTGACCTCTATATAGTTTGTTGACTTGCACCCCCAGAAAAGCCCTCGTGTCGTAGAAGTCTCTAAAGCTTGGTTGAGGCGGATGACGCACTTTATGACTTACTCCTTTCCCGCCCTGATAACTTACGACGAGGACTCCTCACTTCATAGTTCCGCTACCTCAAGAGGACTCCATGAGCTTAATTGACGGGATGCCACAAGTTGACAAACTTAATCAATTCGTCTTTGGTCATATCGTTGTTTTTACAAGATTCGCTCTTTTACTTACTCTATCTACATGATTTATATTCCCCATTCTGACTGCTCAACTGGCATAATAGAAAATTTATTAATAAGGAAAAACTAAACATTTATCGAATCAGGGTTGGAGCCGAACTGCAACAGCAGACTGAACAGACAGCCTTCTTCAGCGAGTATTGACTTTTTACCAAACGTAAACATTGATGTGAACGACGGGTACACCTTGAGCATTTGTCTAATGTTCCCTACCATTGGTAGCGGCTGACTTCCGTACAAGGTTGGCAGTCATCAAGGCTGGATGCTCGTGACCAACTCCTCGTAGACAGAAGAAAGTGTCCTGCTTAGGCATCCAGTATACTCACCAACTAGCTTCGATGCGTAAGACTCCTGTAGTAGTTAAGGCTAACAACGAAGTCTCCACCTCGAATTACGGAAACCAGAGCTGGATTATCCGAACCACCTGATATTCCGTCGCTGAGATAGCCTGAGATATCAGACAGGAAATAGCTACCAGACTGGACTCCCGGAATGTTTTCCACCTGTATTAAGGACGAGAAGTGGTAGCCAAAGCTCTCTGGATTTTAGCCAGCACGTCGCCCAGGAGTCATTTTTTTAAAATATCCGGGTTTTTGCCAGCCAGCAGTGTGATCTGCTTTGGAGGAAATCACTTCAATAAAAAAGTATTCACCGCGCCAAGCATCATTTCCGGGCAATGTCTGAGGGTAAGAAGCCGTTTATAAAGGACTATCACCTTTGCCTAACGTGTGACAGACAGATTGGCTCACTTTTAAAGCCGTCTAGTTTTTGCATCAAGGAAAACCTTCGTGGCATGGACGGCGTAAAGACGCGACTAGATAAAAAAAGAAAATCAGTAGCTGTGCAAACTACCTGTTTACAGATAGAGCAGTTTCTTGCCTACAAAACAAACATGTTGGGAAGATCTCGCAGGTTCTGTCAAGTTCCGTTTCTATCGCCAGATGGCATCGGTGCAGTCATGCCAGCGACTCCAACCACCAAACGCCTCAATTCGCCAGCATGTCGTGTGGCTATGATGGGAAAGCAGAAATGAATGCCGTCTACGAGATTCGAGACAACCAATTTTCTTCTCTTGGGATTGGGGCTGAGGAACTGGGTGCACTCAAGTACAGAAAAAACGATGGCCTTTCTTCCTAGCCGTAAACACGAGGGAAGGAAAGGCCGATTTTAGAGGAGAAAATAAGGAGTTGAGCAGGGGAAACAACGGTGATAGTTGCCTTGTAAGGCAGTTTTTCTCCGTTCACAGGCTAACTCTCAGCATTTCTCGACTTGAGTAGAGCGCTTTCCCCAATGCAATGAGTTGGCCTTTGTAGGTAGCCATGGCACGGGAAGAGTTACCTCTGTCATTCACCAAACGTTTGGTTTTCTAGCGGTTCTCCAAAAATCAAACCAGAAATACTACTTTCCCTAAGTTCACGATGACAATTGCCTATCTAGTTAATCAATACCCAAAAGTTAGCCATAGCTTCATCCGGCGAGAAATTGCTGGGGTCGAGGCTTGTGGGATTCCAGTTGCACGTTTTTCAATCCGCTCCTGCGGTTCTGAACTCGTTGACGAAATAGACAAACTAGAGCTAGAAAAAACTCGAATTGTCCTAGGAATTGGGAAAGTAGGCTTGCTGTTCACCCTAATTCGCGTGGCAATAACCAGACCGATTCGTTTTTTGATGGCTTTATGGTTAATGCTCCAAGTAGGTTGGCGTTCAGAGCGAGGAATTTTGCGTCATTTCGCCTACTTGGCTGAAGCCTGTGTTCTTCTCCTCTGGTTTCAAGAGTCGGAGATAGCACACGTTCACGTTCACTTCGGGACGAATTCAACAACGGTCGCGATGTTGTGTCGTGTGCTTGGCGGCCCTCCTTACAGCTTTACGGTTCATGGCCCTGAAGAATTTGATAAAGCTCAAGCGATCGCCTTAACTGAAAAAATCAATCGCTCTGCTTTTGTCGTAGCCGTGAGTTCGTTTGGGAAAAGCCAGCTTTATCGATGGTGTGACCACGAGCAGTGGTCAAAAATTCATGTCGTTCATTGTGGCGTAGATCAGTTGTTTTTGACGCAGCCTCATATTCCCATCCCCAACGAGCCTCGATTCGTTTGTGTGGGTCGCCTCAGTGAACAGAAAGGTCATTTGCTGTTGGTAGAAGCCGCCAGTCGGTTAGCTGCTGAAGGTCAATCATTTAAATTAGTTTTCGTGGGAGATGGACCGTTGCGCTCCCAAATTGAAACCTTGATTGCACAAAAGGGTCTTCAAAACCACATTGAAATTACTGGGTGGGCCAGTAATCCTGAGGTGCAGCAACAGATTTTAGCGTCACGAGTTTTGGTACTTCCCAGCTTTGCCGAAGGGTTGCCTGTGGTCATTATGGAGGCGCTGGCTCTTGAGCGCCCTGTCATCAGTACCTATGTGGCTGGGATACCTGAATTAGTAGAACCGGGAACTTGTGGGTGGTTAGTACCGCCTGGATCTGTAGAAGCCTTAACAACTGCCATGCGAACAGCCTTGCTGTTGCCCGTCGAAAAGTTGGAACAAATGGGTCAGATAGGGTCTCATCGTGTCGCCGAGCATCACGATGCAGCAATTGAGGCGAGCAAACTAGCGGCACTGTTTCCGTCTAACATTGAAAAGACCCAGAAGCAGGTCAGCGATATCCCGTCAAATCTCCCTATGCCAGCATCTACAAGCGTCGGAGTAACGGATGCTTAAACATCGCCTGACTCCCCATACATTCCATCTGTCCACTCCCCCCAGTCATCATGTCATCCGTTAAAAAGCTTGCTATCCGTGGCACAATCTGGACTATTGCAGGCTATGGGGCAGGTCAGGTCTTACGATTCGGCACAAACCTGATCTTGACACGCTTGCTCTCACCAGATGTGTTCGGCCTAATGGCCTTGGTCTACACGTTCATTACGGGTCTGCACCTGTTCTCGGACATCGGCATTGGTCAAAGCCTCATCCAAAACAAGCGTGGAGAGGAGCCAGACTTTTTTAACACCGCCTGGACGATGCAGGTGATGCGTGGAGTGGGTCTGTGGGTCTGTTGCCTGTTAATCGCCTGGCCCATTGCCTCATTCTACGGCAAGCCTGAACTCCTCTTTCTAATCCCAGCCGTTGGGCTAAACACGGTTGTTGAAGGATTCTGGTCTACTGCCCGGTTCACGCTCAACCGCCAACTGGCTGTTGGGAAGTTGTCAGTCTTTGAGTTTGGAGGGCAGGTTGTCGGCATTACGGTGATGGTTGCCTTGGCCTGGATGTATCACAACGTCTGGGCTCTTGTCATCGGCAACCTAGTGTCAGTCACGTTCCAACTGGTGTGGAGCCATATGTTAATTCCAGGACTGCGTAACCGCTTTGTCTGGGAACCCGCGGCTGCCAAGAACATCTTTTCCTTTGGAAAATGGATTTTTGCTTCGACAGCTCTCACCTTTCTGGCAGAGCAATCAGATAAGTTGATTCTGGGAAAATTAGTTACCTCAGCAGCTTTAGGTGTTTATAATATCGCCTTCGCGCTCTCTGACATCCCTCGTCAGGTTCTTTTGGCGCTCAGCAGTAAAGTTCTTTTTCCCACATTTTCCAAGTTTGCTGACTTGCCTCGCGAAACGTTTCGAGCCAAGATTCTCAAGAATCGCGGGCCTTTCTTGATGCTCGCTGCTGTAGGCGTCACCGCGCTAGCTGGCTTTGGCGATAAATTAATTCCGATACTGTATCCCAAAGCTTACGGCAATGCAGCTTGGATGCTGCCACTTTTGGCAGTCGGCTTTTGGCCTCGCATCTTGACTCAAACCATTGATCAGGCTCTTTTTGCCCTTGGCAAGTCTCTCTATCCAGCCTACGGTAGCTTTTTCAAGTTTTTATTTATGTTTATCGGATTGCCGCTTGGGTTCCACCTCATGGGGGGTAGCCAAGGGCATGGTCTCCATGGAGCTCTTTTCGTGATTGCGCTTAATGACTTTCCTTATTACGGGGCAATCACTTACGGTCTACAGCGTGAAAAGCTGAGTTGTATCATGCAAGACCTTCAGGCGACCGCTCTATTGTTGGTATTACTGACAGTCGTCTTAAGTGCTCGATATGCATTGGGCCTAGGGCTACCTATTGACAAAATGTTTTTGCCGTAAATGTGGGCTTCGAGATAGCTTTCCACACAGCTATCGAACGACGAAATTCTATTTGACCTGGTAGCTTAATTCACCAAAATCTCTGTTGCTGTTCATGCTTCCACCAAGCCTATGACTCCATTAGTTCCTCTAGCCATGTTTGGCTGGATTCCCCTAGTTTTCTATTTATTCAACCGATATCCGTCTCAACGAGCAGTGATTGTGAGTGTCATTGGGGGGTTTCTCTTCTTACCCCAAGTGATCAAGTACCCCATCGTGCAAGGACTCCCACCTTATGAAAAGCTTTCAGCGATTAGCTACATCGTTTTGCTAGCGATCGTTGTGTTCGATTCTGCACGGCTTAGTTCATTTAAACCCGGTTGGATGGACTTACCAATGCTGATTTGGTGCTTGTGCCCAATCGCTTCACAATCCACTAACGGCTTGAGTCCCATTTCACCAACAGCCACACAAATTGTTATTTGGGGAATCCCCTATTTCATTGGTCGCCTCTATTTCAGTGACTTGGCTGGACTGCGCCAGTTAGCTATTGGCATCTTTGCGGGTGGAATGGTCTACGCACCTTTGTGCCTGCTGGAAACGCGCATTGCTCCGACGTTGCACTTGAGGCTTTACGGATTCCACGCTCGTGAAGACTTTGGTCAAACCATGCGTTGGGGGGGATATCGACCAACCGTGTTCTTGGAACACGGGCTTGCCGTGGGTATGTTTATGATGGCTGCAACGCTGTTAGGAGTAGTGCTGTGGAGAACCAACGTCATCAAGAAACTCTGGGATTATCCCATGAATTGGCTAGTGCCTGTGCTGTTTGTGACATTTATCTTGAACAAATCCACAGGAGCCTACCTCTATCTGATGATGGGACTCGGCACCTTCTTTTTTGCTAAGTGGTTTCGTACCGCTCTGCCAATGTTGCTAATTACAGCGGTGATATCATCCTACTTATACCTGGGAGCTACAGGAACACTGTATACTATCCCCGAAGTGAAAGCTTTTATGGCTGCTTCTCAACGCTCAGGTAATGATCGGTCTCAATCCTTGGGCTTTAGGATGGTCAATGAGGTAGTACTCTCACAGAAAGCGCGGCTGAGAATGATGTTCGGCTGGGGGGATTCGGGAGGAAGCCGTATATACGATGCCAAAGGTAACGATATTTCAATTACTGACAGCATTTGGATTATTGCGTATGGTCAAAATGGTGCAGTTGGGCTAGCTAGTCTCACAACAGCAATGTTGTTACCGAGTTTAGTCTTTGGCTTTTTCCGTTATCCAGCTAGGTTGTGGTTTCACAGCAAAGTATCACCCGCCGCTGGATTGGCCTTAGTCGTCATTCTGTTTATGTGGGACAGCTCCTTAAATGCCTTCATATCGCCAGTCTATTTGTTGGCTAATGGAGGGTTAGCTGGACTTGTGAACAAAGCTCCAGAAAACCTTAAAGCTAAAAACGTTCGCGCGTCAGCTCCTCGCCGTGTTTTAGTGCCGCAGCGATAAAGCTAATCTAACTAACCGGAATCAAACGAATTGCTTAACCAGAAGAAGTAACTGTGAGGCGATGGAATTTTTCTCCTCAGGTGCCACTCCTCAGTCATCCGCCTAATCAAGAGAATTAGCGATTGCTTGTTAGCCGTGTAGTGATGAATTCCTTTGAGGACTTTTATAATCGAAGGCTGACAACGGAGATTGATTAGGAAAATCTCGGAACCCGTAACCTCATACTATTCTTTCGCAAGATTTTATAGTTGTCCAAAACCCAAAACGGGGTTATATTTGAGTTGACAAAAAATAAAGTTTATTGTAAAGATTTGATGAATTTCATTTAGAAAAACCAGCCTATTATCTTCTCCTGTTAAACTCTTGACTTTTTTTAGTCTCAATCCGGTTTGTTTTTATTTTAAAAGTAATCTTTCTTAGGCCAATCTGAATGGTCTTATCAACAAGTCACCTTAGTCCCCTGCTGGGGAAATCTTAAACTTGCCCCTAAAATCGATTAGTGAACCGATAGGCATGTCGAGTAAGAATGTATAGATTTTTTAGAGGTTTGGGGAATTGAGCAACCAACGGTTGAGTAAAGTCTCTAGGGATGTATCGTCTTAAGTTCACTACAGCCGTACAAAGCAAGAAACTATGAATTTAGTGAATAGATTAATGAATTTTACTACAAGGGAGATGCGCCTATGCGTTTATTGATGGTGCAATATGCTGGAGATTACCGAGAAGCTGTACGAGGCTTTGATCAAGGCGGCGAGGAAACTTATTATGCTCAAAAATATTCCGTTGACGCTGTTTCTGAAATCGGCAAAACCATTGAGAGGGCTGCCGTTCTTTGTTGTCTTACAAAAGAACCCTATGATGAGGTTCTTAGCAATGGCGTCCATGCAATCGGAGCTGGATTTCAACAAGAAATCCAAGTCAAACCGTTAATCAATTTGATTGAAAAACAAAATCCAACTCATCTCATTGTCCGCACACCCATTCAAGATGTGTTTCGCTGGTCTATTCAACAAAAAATCCCCACGATTGCCATATTAGCAGACTCCTTTTCAACTAAAGGCATGAAAAACAAGCTGCGAAATTATTGGCTGTCATCCCTTTTGAATAATCCGCAAATTCACTGGGTTTTTAATCATGGCATAAATTCATCCCTTTCCCTTCAAGAAATTGGGGTAAATTCTGACAAAATAATTCCTTGGGACTGGCCTTCTCAGGTTACTCCAGACTGCTTTCCTGTCAAAACTCTTCCCACCCATAGCCAAACCTGGAATTTAGCTTATGTCGGGTCAATTATGGAGTCAAAGGGAGTTGGCGATATTTTAAATGCCATCGCCAATTTAAAAACAAAAAACTTTCCTGTCCACCTAAAAATTGCTGGTGGAGGACAAGTTGAAGAGTTCATC
>NZ_DATNPA010000719.1:0-3755 GCF_036703385.1 Allocoleopsis sp.
TCTATTGTCTCTGCTTACTTTACAATCTATGCATTTGATGCCTTAAAAGAACACCTTCTAAGCATCAATAATTTGAATTTTCTTTTCGGAGAACCTCGCTTTATTAAGTCCCTTGACCCCCAGAAAATCGATAAGAAGACCTTCCAAATTGAGGATGATGGTCTACAACTGTCAAATCGGTTAGTACAAAACCGAGTGGCAAAAGAATGTGCCGATTGGATTGCAGATAAAGTGCAGATTCGGTCAGTCAAGCAGTCCAACTTACTGCACGGCAAAATGTATCACGTTGCCCATAGTGGGGTTGAGGATGCCATTATGGGGAGTTCTAACTTTACTGTGCGGGGTCTGGGGTTGGGAACTAAAGGCAACAATATCGAACTCAATCTAGAAGTAGACAGCCACCCAAATAGACGCGATCTCAAGGCTTGGTTTGATGAACTTTGGAATGATGCGGGATTAGTCGAAGATGTCAAACAGGAAGTATTGCTGTACCTCGAACAACTCTATCAAAACAACGCTCCAGAATTTATCTATTATAAAACTCTGTTTCATATCTTTGAACAGTTTCTAGCAGACCAAGCTAGAGGTGGTTTGCTTAGTGAGAAAATCCATATTGTTGATACCGAAATCTGGAAAGCACTCTTTGAATTTCAGAAAGACGGAGTTAAGGGAGCCATTAACAAAATTCTTACTCACAATGGCTGTATTATCGCTGACAGTGTGGGTTTAGGTAAAACCTACGAAGCTTTAGCCGTTATCAAGTATTTTGAACTTCTCAATTACAAAATTCTAGTTTTTTGTCCTAAGAAGTTGCGCGAAAACTGGACAGTATATCAAGCACAGAACAATAGCGAACTCAATCCGTTTATCAGCGATCGCTTTAGCTATACAGTATTATCTCACACTGACTTGAGCCGCGATTCAGGTTTTTCGGGAGACATTAACCTGGAAACGATTAACTGGGGGAACTATGACCTAGTAGTGATTGATGAATCGCATAATTTCCGCAATAACATCAAAGGAAAGCGGGATGAAGAGGGCAACGTAATTCGCAAGAGCCGCTATGAACGGTTAATGGAAGATATTATCCAGAGCGGGATTAAAACCAAGGTGCTGCTCCTCTCCGCTACGCCAGTCAACAATGATTTGAAGGATTTGCGAAATCAGCTTTATTTTCTCACTGAAGGTCGAGACAATGCTTTTAGCGAATCGATTGGGATTACCAGTCTCAAGGAGACGCTAGCTAATGCCCAGCGTACCTTTACTAAGTGGGCTAAGAAAAGTGAGGAGCGCCAAACTAGCGCTTTGCTAGAGAACCTTAGTTCTACCTTCTTTAAATTGCTTGATGAACTGACTATCGCACGCTCCCGAAAGCATATTCAGAAATACTACTCCGACACAGTAGCTCAGTTAGGCGGATTTCCTAAACGCCTAAAACCAATCTCGGCAATTACTGAGATTGACTTAGAGGGGAAATTTATGTCCTACGATAACCTAAACGATGAGATATCCAACTATCAACTCTCGTTATTTAATCCCTCAAAATATATTCTTCCCCAATACCGCGATCTGTATGAGGATAGAGCCGTCAAAAATTTCAGCCAGAAAGACCGCGAGTATTTTCTCATTGGGATGATGAAAGTCAATTTTCTTAAACGGCTGGAAAGCTCGGTGCGTTCCTTTGCTATTACGATGAATCGCACTATTGAGAAAATTGAAGCTTTACAACAACAAATTGAACAATTCAAGCAGTTCTGTGACCAAACTCAGGAGTTTGGCTTCACTGATTTACAGGTTGAGTCATTGGACGATGAGGAATTCCAGGAAGCTATGCAGGTCGGGAAAAGTCTGACTTTTCAGATGGCGCATCTTGATATCGAGCAATGGCTAAAAGACCTAAGACGTGACAAAAAACAACTCAATATTCTCTACACTTCAGCTACTCAGGTTTCTGTTGAGCGCGATGCCAAACTAGCCGAGTTGAAAAACTTGATTTTTGAGAAGGTCAAATCCCCCACAACTAACAAACAAGGTCAGCCGAATCGCAAGGTGCTGGTATTTACTGCTTTTGCCGATACAGCCGAATATCTCTATAAGGCGCTCCAAGAATGGGCAACTACAGAGCTAAACGTTCACATCGCTTTAGTAACAGGAGGCACGTCGAGAAATAAAACTACGTTTGGTAGGAATGATTTTAATCATATCCTGACCAATTTTTCCCCTACCTCAAAGAAACGCGCCAAAATTGCATCCATGCCACAAGATACTGAGATTGACCTTCTCATCGCTACAGACTGTATTTCGGAAGGTCAAAATCTCCAGGATTGCGACTATTTGATCAACTATGACATCCACTGGAATCCGGTGCGGCTCATCCAGCGATTTGGTCGAATTGATCGAATTGGTAGTGTCAACTCGGCTGTGCAGTTGGTGAATTTCTGGCCCACTCAAGATTTAGATAAGTATATCACCCTGAAAAATCGAGTAGAAGCGCGGATGGCTTTGGTTGATATCGCCGCTACGTTTGAAGATAACTTGCTTGAGCCAGATGAAATTAAAGAACTGATTCGGAGCGATTTGAATTATCGCGATCGCCAGTTGATGCGCTTAAAAGATGAAGTGCTAGATTTAGAAGATTTTAGTGAGAGCGTTGCACTCAATGAATTCACGCTAGATGATTTCCGCATTGAACTGAGCAATTATATCGAAAGCAATCGGAAGTTACTTCAGAATGCACCTTTGGGGCTTTATGCGGTAGTTCCAACTAATCCAGACTATCCGATAGTTGCTCCGGGCGTAATCTTCTGCCTGAAACAGAAGAGTGACTCTTCTGCTAATAAAACGGTCAATCCTCTGCAACCCTACTTTCTCGTTTATATCCGTGAGGATGAAGAGGTACGATTCAAGTTTGCTCAGCCAAAACAGATTCTTGAGATGTATCGTCTGTTGTGTGCAAAGCGTACCGTGCCGTATGAAGCCTTGTGCAACCTGTTTGATCAACAGACTAACAACGGAACCAATATGACGCTTTACAACAATCTGCTTCAACGAACAGTTGATTCAATCATTGGTACTTATAACAAGCGTATGATCGGTCATCTCCAGTCTAGTCGGAGTGCAGTGCTAGTTGACCAACGACAGCAGGCTAAGGAGACAACTGATTTTGAACTGATCACTTGGCTGGTGATTAAATGACGGTGAGCGAACTACAAATCAAACAGGCTATTGAGCAAGCTCTGCGTAGTTTCAGCACAGGACACCTAGCCACCAACGCTCTAGCCCTCTTTCAGTCCCTTGGCTACCGAAGTGATAAAAAGCTTAACTTTTCTCTCCGTACTTCTGCAAATTTTCTTACTAGCTTTGACGAAGACAGCAAGCTCCATCACAAAAACGCTTTACTAGATGAATGGCTGTCTGTTGATTTTATCTTCCAGTTAACCTGGGATGAAATTATTAGTAATAATCAATTCCAGTTATCCTGTAACAACAGCGCAAAAGCTACTAACCCGTTCTTAACATCGTATTTGTTTTTTGCAAACTTAATATTGCCATTGAGAGTTTTTTGCCAAGCTTCGTGAAATTGGTCAAAATTGCTGAAATTATGCTGTTGGTACAGCTTTACCAAGGAAAGCTCAAAAAACTTTTTGATTTGGGCATCTGTTGGGCTAGCAAATGGTATATCCTTGATGTGCTTAACTTTTTCAAGCGCATCTTTAGATTCATCGCGTTTATGGGGGCGGCGGTCAATGATGGAA
>NZ_DATNPA010000720.1:0-8938 GCF_036703385.1 Allocoleopsis sp.
TTGCATCTCCCTTCTTCCCTCGTCTGGAATTTACGACCGCTCATGCCTATTTGCAGCATATCAAGGCTCAGCTAGAGAGAGAGCAAAGCAGCAGAACGGTAGGGGCGGGTTTCGCAGACAAACCTGTAGGAGAATCGATCACCTCTCAACAAAACCCGCCTGCTTCAGCCGTCTACGAGAGTATGTCCCCGTCCCTAGCCTCCATTCCTGTTTGGGATGATGAACTCTATCTAGAATTCCATCGGGGTTGCTACACCACCCACGCCGACCAAAAGTTCTGGAATCGTCGTTGTGAGGGGTTGTTGTACCAAGCCGAACTTTTCGCCTCTCTGGCAACCCTCAGTACTGGCGCTGACTATCCCCAGACTGAGTTAGAAGAGGCTTGGAAAAAGGTGTTATTTAACCAATTCCACGATATTCTACCGGGAACATCGATTCCAGAAGTGTTTGTGGAGGCGAATACCGCTTGGCAAGAAGTGGAGCAAGTCGGGTTAAAAATAGTGGAACAGTCGTTAAGAGCGATCGCATCCCAAATTGCCCTACCCCCGCCCCCACAACCCAACGCGCACCCGATTATCGTCTTCAACCCTCTCAACTGGAAGCGTTCAGAACTAATTGCCGTTTCTCTGGAAGAAACTGGAGACTGGGGACAGCAACAAGTCAACAGTCAAAATTCCCATCCCCAATCCTCTGCTAAGTCAACGGAAGCATCCTGGGAAATTTACGATTTTTCAGGACAAAAGCTTCCCTGCCAGCTAACGGAAGAATCGACACTATTGTTTCTGGCAAGAGATATTCCTTCAGTTGGGTATCGTGTGTTTTGGCTTTGCCCAGTTCCCATTCCCAATTCCCCGTTCCCTATCCCCAATTCCTCCGATGATTTTGTTTTAGAGAATGAATGGCTGAGGGTTGTAGTTGACCCCGACACGGGTGACTTAAGCAGCGTCTTCGACAAAATCCACCAGCGAGAAGTCCTCAGTGACGCGGGAAATCAGTTGCAAGCTTTCCAAGATAGCGGTCAATATTGGGACGCCTGGAACATTGACCCCAACTATGCTCAGCACCCCTTACCGTCAACTGAGCTGAAATCCATTGAGTGGATCGAACGAGGAGAATTGCGATCGCGTTTGCGGGTTATGCGCCAGCTCGGACAATCCCAGTTTTGCCAGGATTATATCCTTGATACTGAATCACCCCTGCTTAAAATTGCGACAACTGTAGACTGGCAGGAACGGCATGTCTTAGTCAAAGCCGCTTTCCCCCTGAACTTGGACGCTAGCTATGCCACTTATGAAATTCCCTGCGGTGCCATTGATCGCCCCACTCGCCCCCAAACTCCCTCAGAGCAAGCTAAATGGGAAGTTCCGGCTTTGCATTGGGCCGACATTGGGGATACAGAATACGGCGTGAGTTTAGTTAATGATTGTAAATATGGTTACGATGCTCAGCCCTCTCAATTACGCCTGACGTTACTGCGAAGTCCCTGTTGGCCTGATTCTGAAGCTGACCAAGGTATCCATCAATTCACTTATGCACTCTACCCTCACAGTGGCAGTTGGCAGTCAGCGGGTACGGTGCAACGAGGTTATGAGCTTAATATGCCGCTGATCGTACTCAATAACTGTCCTTTCGGAACCTATAGCCATCGACATTTACAACCGATGGGTCGATTGTTAGATTTGCAAGCTCCCAATCTTGTCTTGATGGCTTTTAAGCAATCAGAGGATACCCCCAATCAATGGATTATGCGGTGTTATGAATGTAAAGGCGAATCAGCGGAGTTATCGCTCACGAGTGATTTAGATTTAGCGATCGCACATCCTGTTGATTTATTAGAGCGATCGATTCCCGCCGATGAGGTGCTACTGAATGGGCAAAGCGTTAACATTTCTCCTTGGAAAATCGCCACGCTTATCGTGAGGGTGACCTCAAATCACCCTATCGGGTGACATACGGCCTAAAGTGCGCATCCTGAGTCGCACTTTAAGGTGTAAGGCCAAATGATGTCCCGATTCCTGTGATTATTCTAAAACCTAAAAGGGCTTGAGCGATCGCTCAAGCCGATTGAATCCTTCCCTGAACTCTGAATGTTTTCAACCATGACGCTGCTTCCCTACAACAGCTTAGGAAGGTATCAGTCTTCGTGATCTTCAAACGGATCGCTCAATTGGGCCGAAGGCGGGCCAAAAGCGGTGTAGATTGAGAAGGCGGTGATAGCGAGAACAAACACGCCGATTGAAATGCTAAGAACTATTGCGGGCTCCATAGATTAGATAAATTATGAGAGTTATACCTTTATAATATTACGGAACATTACAAAAAATCTATTGAGATCGATCATAGGTGACACATGGCACAACGGACGCGGTTAGGAGATGTTCTCAAGCCCCTGAACTCGGAGTATGGTAAAGTGGCTCCAGGATGGGGAACGACGCCATTGATGGCAGTCTTCATGCTGTTATTTTTCGTGTTTTTACTGATTATTTTGCAGCTTTACAACTCCTCACTCTTGCTTGAGGGTATTAAAGTCGATTGGAGAAGTTTAGCTCAGTAGTCGGCTACTCTAAAATTCTCATTAATCCTTCGCTCCCCGGCTAGTCCGGGTTTTTTTAGTTAGAGGGGAACTTGGAGTTAAAAACTGATAAGGAGGTCACCACATGAACGTTTTTGGTATTGGTCTGCCGGAAATGGCTCTGATTTTAGTCATTGCCCTCTTGGTATTTGGACCCAAGAAGTTACCGGAAATTGGTCGGAGTCTAGGTAAGGCAATTCGAGGCTTTCAAGACGCATCTAGGGAGTTTGAATCTGAATTTAAGCGTGAGGCTGAACAAATAGAGCAAGCCGCGAGGACACCAATACTTCCTGAGTCTGGAGAAGTCGCGGCTAAGGAAGCTTCCACAGCGGAGTCTAATCATCAAACAACTACTTCATCTCAACAAAGCTAAGACATCCAACGACTGGCTTTCTTTTAGCCCGCAGACGCGGGCTTTAAGCTTTGTGCCAGTTGGGCGTAAGGGTTTCGTAAGTCTGTGGCACCAGCAAATTTTGCTTTTCCCAAAGCTTTATTAGCTAACCAACTGCACTGGTAAATGCAATAGTCGGGGCACCCTGTTCAACCCGCTTTTGCAAGACACTGGAATCGAAAAATGGTCAAACACCGTGTCGTTGGTTATTGAAACTCACCTTGAACTTGACGCCAAACTCATAGAGTTCGAGTAGTCCATGTTAGGATTCTGACTTGCCATTTTTGTGGCTGTTAGGAGCCTCAAACTTGTAACCTACTCCCCGAACGGTTTGAATCAATGACGGCTGCGTCGCATCAAGTTCAATCTTTTTGCGAATTTGACCGATATGAACGTCAACCACCCGCTGATCCCCTACATAATCGTACTCCCAGACTTCCTGAATTAGCTCGGAGCGACGCAGTACTCGACCGGGATGACAGGCGAGAAAATGCAAGAGGTCAAATTCTAGAGCGGTTAAAGGCACGGGTTGTTCGTTAATGGTTACCTCACGACGCCCTGGATCGATCACCAACTTGTCGAAGACAAGGCGCTGTTGTTCAGTCGGAGTAACTTCCCGCTTGCGTTTCAAAATCGCTCCGACGCGGTTTTCCAGCTCTTGCAAATCAAAAGGTTTGGTGAGGTAGTCATCAGCACCTCGTTTAAACCCTTGGTCTTTGTCGGCAGCATCTCCCCGACTGGTGAGCATGAGGACAAAGACATCGGTACGGCTCTGCATTTCCTGACATAGGTTGTAACCAATGGCGTCAGGCAAATTCACGTCCAGAATTACCAGGTCTGGGTTAAATTGCTCAAACAGGGCTAGAGCCGTCTTCCCGTCTTGAGCAGATTGCATTTGATAGTTCTTCTTGCTTAAAAAGCGAAGAATTAAATTTCGGATGGCCGGGTCGTCATCCACGACAAGAATCTTGGCAGAGGCCATGTTCATAGCTTTTCACGGAGAACTGGATTGTTGGGATCAACACGCAGGATGTTTTACACCATTGGTGTAATGAGCATTCTAGTCAATTATCCGTCGTAGAATTAGGGGATGCCAATAGCTTTGAGATCCCTCATAGCTCAGAGAATAAAGAAATTTCTCAAGTGCCTAACTACTTTTAGCACTTGGGGAAGTGTTTCTCAAATTTTGAACGTGGTGGTTCGAGCAAGCGCTTGTCTTCAAAGAACAGGCTAAACTAGCTTCCAGGGGAGTTAGCCTAACACTCAATCATAATTACCCTGTTACGCTGTCGGTAGTAACAGAAGCATTGAGCGTAAGCGATGCCTAACCTACTAACTACTAGTGTAAAGTTGCTGTCATACCAGTGAAAAGAAGGGATGTCTCGGAGGTTTGAATGAGCGATCAAAATCCCTACGAAAAGCTTGGGGTTACGGAAGATGCTTCGTTTGATGAAATTCAGGATGCCAAAGTACGCCTGATGCAGCAGCATCGTGGCGAACCAAAGCTTTTAGAGGCTGTCGAGGCTGCCTACGATGCGATTATTATGGATCGCTTGAGAATGCGTCAAGAGGGCAAAATCAAGGTTCCGGAGCGCATCCGCTTTGCAGAGAAATTGTCTCAAGCTCCGCCAAGTTTTTCTCAATCTCCCGTGAATAACTCTCCGCCGTGGCTGCAAAGACTGGTGGATACTCCAGCACCGGGGGACTTACTCTGGCCTGCTGTCTCATTCCTGCTGCTTGGCGGTGTGACAATTTTTTATCGTGTTCCGGATATGTCGTCAATGCTCTCGTTAGTTTTGGCGTTGGGCGTGGGATGTAGTATTTATCTCCTGAATCGTAAAGAAGGACAATTTGGTCGTGCTGTATTACTCACGCTGGCAGGTCTGTTGATCGGCGTCGGCTTAGGGAGTGTGTTGGGGGGTTCCCTAGCTACACAAATCACCTCTATCGGTATCACATCTGATCAAGTTGCTACACTGGTGACCTTTTTCGTTCTCTGGCTGATTAGTAGCTTCCTACGTTAGAAACTAAGCCTCCCAGTGAAGATTATCTCTCACTTCACGACAATGGGCAGATTTTTGCTGCAACGTAGTATCCGGCTTTAAGTCGTGACCGATGTAGCAGTAACTCTATGGCTGCACTGAGAGGTTAATGGACACAGAAAAACGCAGATAGTTTGCAGTTGTGAATCGCGATTCCCAGGGGAAACTTTTGAACATTCAATGTATTTCAGGTTTCCCCAATGGCGTCGATAAGCATGGTATGGCAGCTTTTTGCAGCTTTTTAGGCCATTTCCCAGGAAGAAGGAACTTCGTTAGCGTACCACAATTAGAAAAACAAGTGAGTTTCGGGCTGAATATTAATTTCCATCGGTACGGCTTGGGGATCAGCCTTCAGGGCGAACAGGATGGCGTTAGCCGCTGTTTCCGGTGTCAGCATTTTTGAGCGGTCTACCTTCAAATTGGCGCTGTCCCAGAAAGGAGAATCTACACCGCCAAAGTAGAATAAGGTGAACTTGATGCCGTAGCGCTTCAGTTCCTCTGCCATGCACTTGCTGAAACCTACAACACCGAATTTGGACGCACAATAAGCGGATGCCATTACCATCGAGTGCTTACCCAGAATTCCGACGATGTTGCAGATGTGACCCGTTTTTTTCTCCTTCATCACCTCCGCTGCCGCCTGAGAGGTGTAGAAGCTGCCTTTCAGGTTTAGATTGAGCATGGCGTCCAAATCCTGTGGTTCAATTTTGTTGTACTGCTTCATCACCGCAGCACCTGCCGCATTCACCAAAACGTCAATTTGACCGAATTGTGCGATCGCTTTTGACATCAGTGTCTCGACTTGAGACGAGTTAGTGATATCGGTAGGGACACTTAAAACCCGATCTCCCTGAGCGTGAGCTAGCTCAGATGCCAGTGCGGCTAAACGAGAACTATTTCTTGCTGCTAGTACCAGACTTGCCCCTTCCTGTGCTAACTTGCGCGTTAAGGCGGAACCAATGCCACCAGTGGCACCGACTACAACCACGACTTTGTCCTGCATCATTCTTTACATTTCTTTACATCTTTTCCCATGATACAGATTTAGCAGTGGGGAGTAAGTATCCTCACCGCTGTAGACTAATCACACATTTTTTGCAGTTTGTCAAGGATTTAACTTTCTAACCAAAGCGACCCGCGACGTAGTCGCGGGTGCGATCTTGAATCGCCTCTGTAAAAATCTTGGGAGTGAGTCCGAATTCAACAAGCTGACCGATACGACTCTCATCTGTACTGAAAAAAGCCGTATAGTCAGAGATGCGAGAAGCTTGCTGCATATTGTGGGTAACAATGACGATTGTCAGTTCCTGACGAAGAGTCTGGAGCAGTTCTTCTATCCTCATCGTGGCGATGGGGTCTAGGGCAGAACATGGTTCATCCATCAATAAAACCTTGGGCTTCACGGCTAGAGCACGAGCAATACAAAGTCGCTGCTGTTGTCCGCCGGAAAGTCCATAAGCGGATTGATGCAGCTTATCTTTCACCTCATTCCATAACGCAGCGCTACGCAATGCTGATTCCACACTTTCATCTAATTGTGCCTTGGAACGCCACCCCATTAACCGGACACCGTAGGCAACATTATCGTAAATACTTCTGGCAAAGGGATTGGGTTTTTGGAACACCATGCCGATATGACGGCGTAGTCGATTAGGATTGACGCGACGACCATAAATATCCTGACCGAAAAATGTCACCCTACCTTCAATCCTTACCTTGCCCTCCAGTTCCCCGATGCGGTTTAGGGCTTTGATAAACGTAGATTTACCGCAACCCGATGGGCCAATAATCGCTGTAATCTGATTACGGTAGATATCCATTGATATCCGTTCTATGGCTTTTTGACTACCGTAATAGAAGCTGAGGTTCTTGACACGCAAGGCTGGAATCAACGCATCATTTGATGTTGCAGTTGGCATTCCTGAATGCTCGGAAGTCGGATTGGGAAAATTAACCCCTGAATCTTTGCTACTAGATTGCATGATTTACCGGATCTTGAGGCGTTTACGAGTAACTTGGCGAGACAAAATGCTGCTGAGCAAAACAAGTCCAATCAGAACAATAGAAGCCGTCCAAGCGAGTTTGTTTTGCTCTTTGTAGGGTGAGCTGGCGTAGTTGTAAATTAATACCGATAGGGAAGGGGTTGGTTCCAACAATCCTTGCAGCGAAAGTTTAGGCCAGAATTGAGTTGAACGAGCTGTGAAAATGAGAGGGGCTGTTTCTCCAGCTGCACGAGCAACGGCAAGCAGGACACCAGTCGTAATGCCAGGGAGCGCTGATGTTAGCACAATGCGGACGGTGGTTTGAAAGCGTCCACCTCCTAAGGCAGCGGAGGCAAGGCGGTGGGAGGTAGGAACCAACTTTAAGGCTTCTTCTGTACTTAAAGCCACAATGGGGAGCATGATGACGCTCAGAGCGAATCCGCCTGCGATCGCTGAAGCGCCTTTCATGGTGAGGACGATGACGCCATAAGCAAAAACACCGACAACAATTGAGGGAACGCTGCTCAGGATAACGATGATAAAGCGGATATAGTTAGCAACAGCAGAACCTTTGCTAAACTCCGATAAAAAGATACCTGTCATTACGCCAAAAGGAACGCTCAAGAAAAAAGCAATTCCTACCATCATCAGCGTCCCTACAATGGCATTGGCAAAGCCATTAGATCTGTTCTCTATACCCTCTGGTGCTGGTAGAGAAATGAGTACTTCTGGTAGGGGAATTGGTAAGCCCAAAAGATGTACTTCCTGCAACTTCAGGAGTTGAGGAAACCCTTGACGCAGAAGCTCAAATAAGATGGCAAACAGAGGTAGTACAGCCGCAGCCGTCAGTGTGAAAGCAAGTAGCATCATGCCGAGACTGAATGCGGTTCGAGCGAATGAAAGGGGTTGATGAATTTCTTGCTCTAGGGATTCGTCTAAAATGTTTTGCTCCGCATTCATTGGTTATTCGCCCTTCACTAGCGATAGAGAACTGAGCATATTTTCAATTCGTTTCCCGCTAATTAACTGAACCATTAACACGGCAATCATGTTAACGATTAGGGTGATCACAAATAGAATTAGCGCTAAATACATCAAAGCTCCAATATGAAATTTATCTAAGGCTTCTGCAAATTGATTGGCTAAAACAGCTGGAATGGTGTAACCAGCCGCCAAAAGTGAGGGACTGATTTGAAGGGAATTACCAATCACCATCGTTACCGCCATCGTCTCTCCCAAGGCACGCCCTAAAGCAAGAATGACCGCTCCTAAAATTCCCGATCCGCCTGTTGGCAACACGACATTCCAAATTGTTTCCCAACGAGTTGCGCCCAAAGACATGGAGGCACTCCGCAACTCTTGAGGCGTAACCAGCAATACTTCCCGACTAATGGCAGCGACAGTCGGTAAGATCATAATCGCTAGGACAATTCCTGCTACGAACATCCCAGGCCCAAAGGGTTCGGTATTAAACAGGGGTATCCATTTGAAGTGGTCGAATAGCCACTGCTGGAAGGGGAGTAGGAAGGGAATCAACACAAAAATTCCCCATAGACCAATGATGACGCTGGGAATGGCAGCGATGAGTTCGACGAGAAATGCTAAAGGCGATCGCACCCATCCAGGTAAAAAATCTTCGCTGGTGACAATGGCGACAGCTAGTCCTGTAGGAACGGCTAGCAACAGCGCCAAGGCGGAACTTACCAATGTTCCATAGATAAAAGGTAGAGCGCCAAACTTTTCTTGCCCTACATTCCAGGTTTGGCTGCACAAAAAATTCAGACCGAATTCCCGAACGGCTGGCGCAGCATCTTTATAAATCACCCAACTCATCCAAAACAGCACTCCTGCTGTTGCCAAAGCAGTAGCCCAAACTAGGGCTGTAAATCCGTACTCTAGCCAGATACCCTCTCCCTTTGTGCTAGTAAGGTCTGTATCAAAGCCAGCTTCT
>NZ_DATNPA010000721.1:0-7015 GCF_036703385.1 Allocoleopsis sp.
ATATATTAAGAATTTCTGAATTCTTTTTTCCCCATTTTGTTAATTTTATATGAACTACAGAGAAATTTCTCTCTTCAGGTTGCTCGCGAATTCATTTTGGAACACCTCAAGCAGAAAATGGGGCTGAATTCATACTCGAAGCTAACTGTCAATGCGTAAGTCCTACTCTCTAGTTTCAACTCCAACTTTTTTCTCTACTTAATGAATTCCCCCTACCCTTATTAAGGGGAGAGCAATTAAAGAAACAGCTATACGGCTCAACTAAGGTTCAGCCAGGTTTGGATTTCTTGAGCCAACCAAGCACACTCATAATCAGTCAATCCCTCACCAAATGAATAGGAATTACCTCCAATGCCGGTGAGCATGACTTCTGAGGCTTTTTTTCTGCGATAACAGCAGATATAAGAAATCTGTGCAATTGCCCCTTTATACCGACTGACAGTATGACCAAACCAGCGCCACTCCAGTTCAAAACGGTTGGTGTTGCGGTTAAACTCTACTAGAGTACGCCGGTAATAAAAGCGTATAGCTTCAATCGAGAGCAAGGTCAGGGCAACCAAAAACGGAAAGCTAATGATAGGCGTTCCTACCTTCAGAGTCAGCCAGAGAAGGCTTGCGATGAAAAGCGTCAGGTAACCGCCTAGCATCAAAATACCTGCGTTACCCCTAGATGTGCGTTCAGGAATAACTATTTGTAGTCGTTCAGGAGACTTATTCACCTGAACGAGAGTCCCGTGTGGCGGAATAATCCTTCTTGGTGGGGAAACCGCAGGCAGTCCTGATTGAGTTTGACTTTTCAGTCCAGAATCGACCCTTGAACTCGATTTAAGTGCTGTTAGTGCTTCCTTTGCCGTGCTGAAGCGCCGTTTTAGGGATGGTTGTGTAAGTTTTTCAATCCAGCTGACAAAGCTGGGGCTGAGGCTGACTTTGTCGCTAAACTGAATCCGTAAATCATCTTGCGGCAAGTCCGCCGGAGCAGTGCCGATGAGTAAATGAATTAATGTGGCTCCTAGTGCATAGAGGTCAGAGGCGGGTACCGTTCTACCGCCAAACTGTTCCATTGGGGCATAGCCATAGGTTCCCACTACTGTAAATGTTGCTCCCTCTTGTGCTGCTCGGTCTTGCACGGCTCCAAAATCAACTAAATAGACCTGCTGATCTTCACCCAAGATTAAGTTACTCGGCTTAATGTCCCGATGAAGCACGGGCGGATTCAACTCATGCAGATAAATCAGAATCTCTAAAACATCAATTGCGATTTGGCGAACTTGCTGTTCCGAAAAGCGTTTCCCCTGATTGAGCAACTCCTTGAGGGAGGTACCAGGGATATAATTATGAACCAAGCCAAACCAGAGCGATCGCTCATCGATGGAAAAGTAATCTCGGTATTTGGGAATCCGGGGATGATTCAGTTGCTTAAGAACCTGTGCTTCCCGCTCAAACAATTTCAGGTCATCCCACTGCACCTCGCCACCAAAGGCCAGAAGCTTGACAATTGCCAATTCAGATGGTGCGTGCTGCAAGTCATCAGCCAGCCAGGTTTGACGCCCTGCATTTTGTCCTAGTTTTTGTTTAAGTTGATAGCGCTCCTGTAAGACCTGTTCCGCTTGCAGCATCGGCTTCTTGAGTCCTTTGTCATTAGTCCTTAATTATTAGTCCATCGTTATTAGCGCTTATTCCGTAAGTAATTAACGCAATTTTGCATCATAAAGCCTGGAGGAGGGTAAGTATACCGACCGCTGACACACTTCCCCAAAAACACATTCCAGCAACAGCCCACCGTCGCTGATGGGCTTTGAACTGTTCAATACTCCGCCATCTTCGACTTTTCCAAGCCCACTCATTACCTTTCGCACCTAACGCAAGTGCAATGATTAACTGGCAATTGGGGACATAGGAGAAAAGTCCAATCCACACCTGATTGGTAAAAGGCCAAAACCAAGGCATCAAAAAAGCGCCCCAATTCCAGCCTTTGATTTCATTCGGTACAGGAACCGCAGAATCCAGGATATTACCGTGTCCTGAATTATTGACTACAGTTAGTTCCTTGGTTGGGTTGTCTTTGATGGGGTTAGGCGTGAGGGCTGATTCCAAAGCGGAGAGAGCCTGAGAAGCACTCTGAAAGCGTTGCTCAGGAGCAGGTTCAGTCAGCGTTTTGAGCCAGTTCACTACCCTGGGACTCAGCGTCACTTGGTCTTCAAAGCAAATGCGTAAATTGCGCTGGGGTAAATCCGCGGGCGCAGTCCCTGTGAGCAAATGAATCAACGTCACGCCCAAGGCATAAAGGTCAGAAGCGGGTACCGCCCTACCGCAAAACTGTTCCATCGGGGCATAACCGTAGGTTCCCACTACGGTAAATGTCGCCCCCTCTCTCGCTGCTCGATCTTGCACGGCTCCGAAATCCACTAAATAAATGCGATCGTCCTCACCCCAAATCAGATTGCTGGGTTTGATATCACGATGCAGCACGGTAGGATTGAGCTGATGCAGAAACTCAAGAATGCTGAGAACATCAACAGCGATCATGTAAACGACTTCATCTTCGCTAAAGCGTTTACCCTGGCTTAATTGTTCCTTAAGGGAGATGCCAGGAATATAGTCTTGTACCAAACCAAAGCAAAGCGATCGCTCATCAATGTGAAAATAATCCCGATACTTGGGAATGCGGGGATGGTTAAGCTGTTTGAGGACTTGAGCTTCTCGCTCGAAGAGTTTCAAATCATCCCACTGCACCTCACCCCCAAATGCTAGGAGTTTGACAATTACCAGTTCAGGAGGTGAGACTCCAATATCTTCAGCCAGCCAGGTTTGACGCCCTGCATTTTGTCCTAGCTTACGCTGGAGTTGGTAGCGATCGTTTAGTATCTGTTCCGCTTGCAGCATCTGGTTTGATTCCTTTGAATCCCAACTTTTCTAATCCTAGCTGACAGGAATTGATTCAGTTATTTAAACTAAAATAATCTAAGAAGTGTAAAGATTGCAGGAATCCAAACCATAGGAATTCCAATGAAAAGGCCAGCTCTCGTCCACGATTTCTGATGGTCTTTAAATTGTTCAATACTGTGCCATCTTCTACTTTTCCAAGCCCACTCATTACCTTTAGCGGCTAGTACAAATCCCATGACCGTACCAATGATCGGGACAAAGGCAAACAGACCAATCCAAACTTGATTGGTGATTGCCCAAATATGAGGTAAGAAAAAAGCACCCCAATTCCAGCCTTGAATTTCATCCGGGATAGGCACAGAATTATCAAAAAGATTCCCCTGTCCAGAATTATTATTAACAATAGCAGAGGCCGTTGTCCGAAGGCCGAATTCCGCCGAAATGTCTCTACCATTCGGATGCGGGTTAAGTTCCCTACCAGATTTCAACGCAGAGATTGCCTCTGTCGCACTCTTGAAACGTTTCTCTGGAGCGGGTTCAGTCAGTTTCTTAATCCAGTTCATCACCCTAGGATTCAGGGTTACTCGGTCTTCAAAGCAAATGCGCAGGTTTCGTTGAGGCAAGTCACCCGGTGCCGTCCCCGTTAGCAGATGAATTAACGTCGCCCCCAAGGCATAAAGGTCAGAGGCGGGTATGGCTCTACCGCCAAACTGTTCCATCGGTGCATAGCCGTAGGTTCCCACTACTGTAAATGTTGCTCCCTCTTTTGCTGCTCGATCCTGCACGGCCCCGAAATCGACCAGGTAAATCTCATCGTCCTCCCCCCAGATCAAATTGCTAGGCTTGATGTCGCGATGCAGTACAGCAGGATTGAGTTGATGAAGAAACTCTAGAATTCTCAGAATATCGACAGCAATCTTATTAATTTGCTTCTGGGTAAAGCGTTTACCTTGATTCAGCTGTTCCTTGAGAGAGATGCCAGGGATATATTCTTGTACTAGACCAAACCAGAGCGATCGCTCATCCATGTGAAAATAGTCGCGATACTTAGGAATTCGGGGATGGTTGAGCTGTTTGAGGACTTGAGCTTCCCGCTCAAATAGTTTCAAATCATCCCACTGCACCTCACCTCCAAAGAGTAGAAGTTTGACAACGACCAATTCAGTGGGTGAAACTCCAAGATCCTCAGCCAGCCAGGTTTGACGCCCTGCATTTTGTCCTAGCTTACGCTTGAGTTGATAACGCTCATTTAAGATTTGTTCCGCTTGCAGCATCTCGCCTTTGATTCCTCACAAGCCTATTCTCTCTAATCTAGCCAGAACTAGATTTTTGTACCTGGAAAAATTTATTAGGCAAGGTTTGCAAGCCAATTCGGCATTCTATGGGTTGAGAGCTGCCGCAATACCATGCAGTTTAATAAACGCAAAACCCCCCTAAAGTGTAAATTAGGGGGGTTGGAAGATTCGTTAGTACGAGGATGTTACAGCTTAGGCAAATCGTTTAAAGCCGAGCGATTGCCTACGGCACCAGCGAAGCTGATCGCATTACCAATCACCTAAATCTATTAGTATCCACAACGAGCCTGAAAAAGATGGTACCCTTTGGCTCCACCTACACTTGACTCATACTATAAGCGTGACCGTTTTGTATAAAACGCTCTGCTAGGATTTGCTGATATACCGCTTCATAACCCTCGGTCATGTGCTCCACACTGAAGTACTTCAGGACATGCTCCCGGCAAGTCTTACGACTCAACTGAGTGGCAGGTGCGATCGCCGCTACACACTCTTCAACTGTTTCACACAAAAAGCCAGTCTGACCGTGAGCAATCACCTCTGGTGTCGAACCCATCTTCATGGCAATCACTGGCGTTCCGGTTGCCATCGATTCAATCATCACCAAGCCAAAGGGTTCGCGCCAGGTAATTGGGAATAGCGTCGCAGCTGCGCCTCCCATCAAGGCACATTTTTGCTCGTGGGTTGCCTCTCCTAAATACTCAATCTGTTTGCCGTCAATCAGAGGCTTGATTTCTTTCTCGTAAAATTCCACGTCAACGGCATCTACCTTACCTGCCATCTTCAAATGCCAGCCAGAACGCTTAGCAATTTCGATCGCCAAGTGTGGCCCTTTCTCTGGAGAAATCCGTCCTACAAAAGCTAGGTATGGGGAGTCTTGGGGTTCTGGGTAAAAGTCGTATTGGCTCGTGTCAATCCCATTATGGACAGTTGCCACGTAGTTCAGATTTAATCTTGGCTCCCGCTGAGCGTCGGAAATGCTGATGTAGGGTTGTTTCCGAGCGTGAGTGAAGAGTTTCTCATTATCAGGGGTAAAAATCCCGTGAAGCGTGTGGACGGTGGGGGTTTTTACCAGATTTCCATAGGGCAAAGCTGCACAGCCCATATGGGAGTGGATGATATCAAACTCAGACGCCATCTCGTAAACCCGACTCATTTGCAGCATCTCATAGATACCGAATTCTTTAATGGTGGGGTCGAGACGCAAGGCTTGGGGGTGAACCGACTCAAGTTTCGCTAGAGAAATCGAATCCCCAGAAGCAAATAAGGTGACTTCGTGTCCGCGTCTGACGAGTTCATCCGAGAGCAATCCGACTACTAGTTCAATACCGCCATAGGCTGGAGGAGGAACTCGCTCCCACAATGGCGCAACTTGTGCAATCCGCATTATCAAACTCCTGTTGTTAAAAGTCGGCTGAATCTCTATCTAAAGAATAATGAACAATACTCCTGCCTCTTTGGTCATCACCATTGAGGGGGAAGTCAAAAAACAGATTATTCTCTCACCAGAGTTTTAACAATACGGGAAACCGATAAACATCGTGTTCGGTAAATTCTACATTTCGGCTGAATTGCTGAGCTAGAGGCTGTTTGTGTCAATGAGTACTCAAAAATTTAGATGGCTAATAAACATAAATAGACTGAATTTAAATCAAACTACAGACTTAATTAGTGGTTCTAATAGATGTGATTTATATAGCTTATCGTTGTAATGACAAGCGATCGCCTTTCGTCCAAATTATTTAAGGGACTAAAAAAAGTTCAAGGCATTCTTCTAGATGAAAGAATGCCTTGCTTCTTATTCATGACTTATTCAATGGAATGATGGTTCTACCTCACAGAGTTATACAGACCTAAAATTGTTGTGAAACTCGCTGTCAACTCTCAATCTTTAAGTCAACTTAGCTGAGTGAAGCACCACTACGATCATAGCTACTGCGGAAGCTAGGGTGTGCCTTACCTTGAATGTGATTCCAGTACTCTGTAGCGTCGATATCCATACCTACTTCAGCAGCAGCGCGACCTAGCATAGATTGCTGGCGATTTTTGATCAGGTGATGGTGGCGCATCATTAGGGCACGAGCTTGTTCTTGAGTAGACATAGTTAGGATTCTCCGATTGCTTTTGTTTTGCTTGGATGATTTTTCTCGTATTTTCAATATAGCAGTAAATTCTGTAACAAAATATACTAAATTTAAATCTTAATACTTTTTTACACATCTCGTTTAGCTTTCTTCCGCGAGAAGCCCCACGTCCTACCGCGAAGGGGAGACGTGGGATGAATCGCGGTCAGGAGGTGACTCAGGATTGGATAAGCCATCAATCAATTCTTCTATCACTTGGGTCATCGTTTTATCGTGCGCAACTGCATAGACACGTAGTTTGTTTAACCGTCGTTCTGATAGACGCAAGTTAAAATATTTCTTCTTCATGTCGTTTTGATGTCGTTATTTTGTCGTTACTGGTGGTAAGCTAATTATACATGGAGGTAGTTAAAGTGCTAAAAGCAATTAAGGTAAGACTATATCCAACGCCAGAGCAGCAAGTGGCTTTATCAAAGTCATTCGGTTGTGCGCGTTGGTATTGGAACTATGCCTTAAATGCTTGTATTCAGCACTACCAGGAAACTGGCAAGACTCTGAAACTGGCTGCTTATAAGGGGATGTTGCCCCAACTGAAGAAAGAATTTCCTTAGAGTATCAAACACCCGCCAAGATTTCTTGCACAAGCTCAGCAGAAAACTGGTAGACAAAAGCCAAGTCATCGTTGTGGAAAATCTCCACGTCAAGGGTATGGTACGGAACCGTAAGCTATCTTCATCAATATCCGATGTT
>NZ_DATNPA010000722.1:0-2795 GCF_036703385.1 Allocoleopsis sp.
ATTTTTATAGTATGGGGTTTGGATGACGAAATCAGGAGTTTGGTCAAGTTCCTGAATGAGTTGCTCTCTGGTGCTAGCCATGATATTTCTTCGCTAACGATTAGGGGAAATAACGATAGATTTCTTTTCGATGTAGCACTCGAACGAATGTGACAACATCTTCCCTTACAGAGAGATCAATTCGGTAGTCACCAACTCGGACGCGGTAGTAGTCTCCCTCTACTTTTAGTCTTTTGACGTTGCTTAAATCTGTCAAACTATCAATACTCTCAACTTCTTCAAGAATCTATTGAATTCTTTGGAGCAACTCTACATCTCTAATTTTGCTGAGTATTAAGACGTGTTCTAGTATCCGGTATTTTAAATATTTCTGAATCTATTCCTTCAAAGATTACTTCTCGTAATGCAGTAGGTTTTATAACAGCCATTTTTCTCCCGTACAATAAATTATCTCAAGCGTGAGCGCTCGCCTCGTAGGTTAGGTTGACGAAGGAAACTTAACACTCATAAGCCTTTGGAGTCAAACGAAATACAAATGTAACTTACCTGATATCCTCACCACAGTGCGATCGCTCAAATCTATTTTTCCACATCTTTAACCAACTGCATAACGAGTAAATTTGCGTTTAAAAGAGGAATGAAAACCCAGGACAATATCTGAAGTGGGTACACCCATTTCAACTAACCTTTCGGCAACAGAGTCTTCGGTACCATTATATTGAATCCAAATTTTGCCGTCTTGAATATCAAAGTGCATCACAGGACCAAATACCCGTTTATCTCCTTGCCAACCTACATAAGCGAGTTGATAATGGTCATGTTCGTTATCAAATATTAGCTCGGCTTTTACCGTATCAGTAGTGGTAGCAATTTGAGCGTGTTCCGTCAAAATATGCTTGATAAATTGTCGGTATTGTTCTAGCTTATCCATTGCTTAATCTCCTCCAATTTGGGATCGTAAATTATCAGCTTGACTTGGTAGCGCCTAAGAGAGCGTTGGATGAAGGGAAGCTGAAAAAAATCTTGATAGGTTTCCAAGGGAATAGCCAAGTAAACAATTCGGTCTGGTTCTTGTTCTTCAAGTGCTTGGCAATAGTTAAGATATTGCCCCAAGGCAGTATGAAATGCGCTAATATCTGAGTCCCCAACAAAGCTTTTAATTTCTACAGCAATTTTTTCGGAGTCTCGTTCTGCTGCGATTGTAGTTTCAGCCGCCAAGTCAATTTGTAATTTGACCGCTTCACTGATGCGAATTGTGAGAGGGTCATGGGTGATATGCCATCCATCTTTGATTAAGGCATTTTTAACCTGTTGATGGAAAACATCTTTAGCCATCGTGGATGCTCTTCATCCTGATTGTGGTTAACTATATTTTATTACTTCTGCTTTTACTCCAAAATTAAAGCTCAGAACTCGCAGCTCCAATGCTCCAATTGGGGGATTTAGGGGACATTCCAGGATTTATGCAAGAGACTGCCATGAGCGTATCGCTCACACTCCAGGATGAAAGGAGACTTTCTTTCACAGGTCTAAGGTTTTATGCCAGAGGCGCGATTGCTTCGCAGACGCTTTCTCGTAGCGCATAGCGTCCGCTTCACGGAATCGGCGACAATATAAGCCTCAACTCAAGAAAGCCGCTACTTTCTCTAGAACCTGGAATGAACACCATCAAATACCTCCTGTCGGAAGACCAAATGCCCACTGCCTGGTATAACATTCAGGCGGATTTGTCCACGCCTCTACCCCCCGTTCTCCATCCCGGCACCGGACAACCGATTACTCCCGATGACCTGGCTCCCCTCTTTCCCATGAGCCTGATTGAACAGGAAGTCAGCCAGGAACGCTGGATTGAGATTCCTGACGAGGTTCAGTGCGATCGCTCGCCTCGTAGGTTGGGTTGAGGAAGGAAACCCAACACGCATACGCCTTTCGGGTAAAACGAAGTACAAATGTAACCTTTGGTTTTGTTGGGTTTTGCTATCGCGCAACCCAACCTACCTGATATCCTCACCTAATAGGGGCTTTTCTCCGGATACAGCAGCTTAACACGCTTTTGCCGTAATGCTAATTCTTCTTGGTGTAGCTGCTCTAACTGCTCTACTATCTCTTCTTTGACTCCTATAATAGAAGCCATTTGCCGAATTTTTTTCTTTTCCTGTTCATGAAGTTCTCCATCAGCAGCAGAAGCTCTAATTGCTGTGAGAAGTAAATCTCTTTGTGCAATAGATACTTGAGGAGAGCGAGCAATTACCTCTTCTATATCTTCATCTGCTTCGTATGCTTTTAGCTCTTCAATTACCCAGTCTGCTACTCCCCAGGATGCACAGAATCCAATAGCCCAATCTTTATATCAGTTAGGTTGTTTCGCCGCAGGATTGACCTTTGCCCGTGTCGAAGGTATCCTTCCCGCTCCAGAAGCCAACCATGCGGTTAAGGGAGCGATCGATGAGGCATTGAAATGTAAAGAGTCTGGAGAGAGCAAGGTGATTTTATTTAACCTTTGCGGTCATGGGCACTTTGATATGCAGGCGTACATGGACTATCAGGCAGGAAAACTAGTAGATACCGAGTACAGTACAGAGGAAGTAGCGATGGCTCTGGCAAGATTACCCGTTGTCGGTTAGGGCTGATGAGAGCTGATTTTCTACCGCCCTCAGTTGTTGATATTCAAGACAAAGATGCGATCGCCCTCCTGCAACAACTTGAACGTCAAGTAGTTCAGGTTCCCTTTGAGCAAGGCACAACCCCAATCGCAACTGCCTACGTTCACCTTTCTCCCGATCGCTCAGCTTCCC
>NZ_DATNPA010000723.1:0-2276 GCF_036703385.1 Allocoleopsis sp.
CCCCTTGCGATCGCTCTCAACTTCCTTCGCTGAAGCGTAGAGCGACGCTTGAGCAAAATTGAACCAGCGATTGAGTTGCTCCATTAACCATTGACTTAAGGATGAGCAGCTCAAATACAAAGCCAGTGCCCACAAGGATGAACCGGCGATGATTGTAGAATCTAGGGCGAATTGAAATGGAAAAATATTAGTCAGCATGGGTAGTGCTAGGGGGAGAGCAGCAAATTAACAACTATTCAGGCATCTTAACAAAAGTACACGACTGAAGAAATACTAAAAAGGTCGGATTTTCTGGCAAAGGGAATTTTTTGGAACCCTCTACTGCTTTAAGCGTCTTCCCTCAAGAAGTGTCTTCCCCACAACCCTTCAACCTCACAATTAGGGGCAAGAGGGTGACAATGCAGATTCTGAGAGATTAAGATCCTGCGAGGAATTAATTCGTGAAGGTAAAACTCTATCCGGTGAACTTCCCCAACTCCAAATGAACGCGGAGGTAGGTAAAGTATTGCATTGGGTGCCAGCTACTGAACCAAAGCCGCTACAAACCAGGAATGTGAAGAATAGTTACTACATTCTTTCGTGTGAGTTACCCCACTGATTAGTTCATCAAGCCGTAGAGAAGTAAACAAATGCAGCAAGTCACTAAGCCCCTCCAGCAGCAAAAGAGTAACAGTTCCAATCGACGCCTGCTATTTTTGGCTGTGCTGAGTCTAATGAGTGTAATTACAGTAGGAGGGCTGTATAAAGAGCGAGCTAGAGCCTCGGAACCTCGCTCAGTCCAGATAGCAACGGGAAATTCTTGGCAAGGGGGCTCTTTTCCTGTAGAAAACTTTCAAGCGTACACCTCTGGTTTCGGCTACCGACGGTCTGCTACAGGAGGTGGGGGATGGGAATTTCATGGAGGCTTAGATATCGCCGCTCCGGAAGGAAGCTATATCCGTAGTTGGTGGACAGGTCAGGTTATAGAACTCTCTGATAATACGGCTTGTGGCACTTTAATTAAGATTCAATCAGGAGACTGGACCCATGTCTACTGCCACATGAAAGGCCATGTTGAAACCGCTTATGGTCGCCGTTATCTAATCGATCGCACCGGTGGTATTCAAATCTGGGAAGGTCAACAGGTAACATCGGGAGATCGAATTGGTCGCGTGGGAATGACGGGTCGTACAACTGGCCCTCATCTACACTGGGGGGTGAAATATGCCAACCAATATGTAGACCCAGCTCTAGTGCTTCGGGCAATGTACAACCAACAAGCTGCCACTAGGTCGGTGGCTAAGTACAAGAGCCAACGGGATTGATAGCATTTCTCAAAATGTAGACTAGAGATATATCGCCATCCGATTGGAGTGGTGAGTTTTTTGAGAAACCAAAGAGAACACAGGCAATAAGAGAAGGAAGTTGATGAATCATTAATTTTGGAGAGTTTATTGAACAAGGGTTGTAATAGAAACCTCTATTTCTCCGGGAAGCTTAACGTAAGAAAAACGGCTCAAAGCCTCTAGTAGTTCAGCGGGAATTTCAATGAAATACGGAATAGATATTGGTCATAACTGTCCTCCTGACACGGGAGCCCGAGGACTCCGGCAGGAAGATAACCTAACGATGGAGGTAGGAACTCGAGTCATCTCCAAGTTAAAATTGCTCGGTCATCAAGTGATTGACTGCAAGCCGAGTCGTGCTAGTACTGTCAAAGACTCCCTCCAGCAACGATGCGATGCCGCTAACTCAAATCGAGTGGATACTTATGTATCAATACACTTCAACAACTTTAATGGGCAAACGACTGGAACGGAAGTCTTTGCAACAAGTGATGCAGGCCGAAGGATTGCCAAGCCTGTTTTAGAAAATATCCTGAAGCTGGGATACTTCAATCGAGGAATTAAAGACGGCTCCCATTTGTATGTCCTCAAAAATACAAATATGCCAGCCATTCTTGTTGAATGCTGTTTCTGCGATTCTCAACAAGATATGAAACGGTACAATCCAGATGATCTAGCTGATGCCATTGTCAAAGGATTAACTGGACAAACTGCGCCGAATCCGGATGAGGCTGAAAAGAAAACGATTCTAGACCTACAGAAAGCTTTAAATCGATTAAAAATTACCGATGATAACGCTAAACCTTTGGTAGAAGACGGCTCTTTGGATAATGAAACTAAAGCTGCTATCCGCAACTTCCAACGAATTGTTGGTATCACGGAAAATGGAATTGCTGGGCCGACGACATGGCAAGCGATTGAACAAATATTAGCTAAGCCTGTACTTAGACC
>NZ_DATNPA010000724.1:0-21307 GCF_036703385.1 Allocoleopsis sp.
CAGTTGTTGATATTCAAGACAAAGATGCGATCGCCCTCCTGCAACAACTTGAACGTCAAGTAGTTCAGGTTCCCTTTGAGCAAGGCACAACCCCAATCGCAACTGCCTACGTTCACCTTTCTCCCGATCGCTCAGCTTCCCAACCTAACGCTGCTCCGATTCTATTACTACCCGGTTTTGACACTTCTCTGCTAGAGTTCCGGCGTTTGCTCCCCTTATTAACGACTCATCACGAGACTTGGGCTGTGGATCTGTTTGGCTCTGGATTTACACAGTACGTTCCTACCCTTGCCGTCAATCCTCAAAACATCCGGCAGCACCTCCTTAGCGTTGCAGAAACCTGGATTGGGCAACCTGTGATACTGGTTGGTGCATCGTTAGGGGGTGCAGTGGCGATCGACTTTGCCTTAAATTATCCCAACTGGGTGCGATCGCTCGTCTTGATTGACAGTGTTGGCTTTTCTGGCAGCTTTCCAGTTGGGCAATTTCTGCCGCATCCAGTGATTGATTTAGGGACGAATTGGCTACACTTCCGCAAACAGGCTGCTCTCACCGCCGCTTTAGCTTTCCCAATGATTGACTCAACGCTAGTCGATGCACTTCGTTGTTCTCTGCTGCATCAGGAGATGCCAGGATGGAAAGCAGCGATCGCATCCTTCACTCAAAGTGGAGGTTACGCTAATTTAGGCGATCGCATCGCTCAGGTGAACCATCCCACCCTGATTTTGTGGGGAGAAACCGATGATGTGTTGGGGACAGACGATGCGACCAAGTTTGAACAGGCAATTTCAGGCAGTCAACTCATTTGGATTCGAGAAGCGGGTCATGTGCCTCACTTTGATCGACCTCAATCTGTTGCAACGCATCTGCTGAAATTTGCGCGACGCACTGGCAAATGAGTTCCAATTTTTCAGCGTATGCTGTTTCGGCGTTGCACAATACAGGTATGATTTCGCCTCCCAACTTTGAGGGGAACCTATTCTTAAAGTCCCCCAGAATTGGGGTATTTAGGGGGCTAGGCAACGGGTGCATCCCAATGAAAGCAAAAATAGTATTTTCTTGTGGGTGGGCATCCTGCCCGGCTATGTTTTTGGGCTGCTCGTGTCGCCTATCCCACCGAGATGTATTTATAGAATTGGGATGCTCCCTAGGCAACTACTCCTAGTGCAGCAATTCATACTTTGAATCAGCAACACCGCTTTTTCTCTCTAAGCGCCCCAACCCCCATCTACACGCAAGGTTGCTCCAGTAATATTGCTAGCTTCAGGAGAAGCAACAAATGCAACAAGGGCTGCCACCTCCTCAGGTGTGCCATAGCGTCCCAGTGCGGTCCGTTGTTTCTGAGAATCAGCTTGAGACCCATCTGCTGGGTTGAGTTCAGTATCAATCGGACCTGGCTCAACGCAGTTGACCGTGATGTTCTGTGGCCCCAAATCCCGCGCCCAACCGCGTGTTAACCCTGCTACGGCGAACTTGGTAGCACAGTAAATCGAGAGATTAGGAATCGCAACTGCTTCACCTAACACGCTGCCAATATTGATAATTCGCCCTCCTGCCTTCATCCGTCGAGCGGCTTCACGACTGGCAATAAACACAGACCGAACGTTGAGATTCATCTGCTTATCGAACGATTCATCGGTAATCTCAGCGAGAGTTCCGTACTCCGCTATTCCGGCATTGTTAACCAAAATATCAACCGTACCCAGTTGATCTTCAGTTTGGTGGAACAGGTCAAGGACTTGCGTTGAATCAGTCAGATCAGCCCGTAGTGCAATTGCTGTGCCTCCATTGGATTGAATCTGCTCAACAACCTGATTAGCTGCATCCGGACTACTGGAATAGTTAACTACAACTCGCGCACCTTGTGCCGCCAGTTTTTTACAGATAGCAGCTCCAATTCCTCGCGATCCGCCTGTAACGATCGCCACCTTATCTGTCAGAGGTAGACTCATAATAAATTGGGAAGCTCCATCATTTTCACTACTGTTGATTAACGTTCTTCGACTACCTGACGTCGATATCGTATTCTACCCACATTTTCTAGATGAGCGGGAAAGCGATCGCTTTTTCACTGAACTCACTAAAACCATTGACTGGCGACAGGACTGGATTACGATTTACGGGCGTTCAATGCCTCAACCCAGGCTGACGGCTTGGTATGGCGATCGGGGTAAATCCTACACTTACTCTGGCATTACGATGCATCCCTCTCCTTGGACACAAACGCTACTTGACCTCAAGGCAAAAGCTGAAGCCGTTTCCGGTGCGGTGTTTAACAGTGTGCTGCTCAATCTCTACCGAGATGGCAACGACAGTATGGGGTGGCACAGCGATGATGAACCTGAGTTGGGGCAAAATCCAGTGATTGGTTCTCTGAGTTTGGGCGGAACACGACGGTTCATGCTGCGACACCGCTTGGAGAAAGGCTTGAAGCATCAATTGGAGTTAACCTCTGGTAGTTTCTTGTTGATGCAGGGGACAACGCAACATTACTGGCAGCATCAAATTCCTAAAACTAAACGTCCGGTTCCTCCCCGAATTAATTTGACCTTTCGAGTCATTGACCACTCACGAACATGAGCCTCACTGATTCACTTCGACAGGTTCATGCTGAATTTCAGTTGTTGTGGGAAACGTCATGAGCTTGTAGTTTTGCTGGCAGGGGAAGGGGCAATCAATGAACCAGTATTCGCTTTGTTGAGCTGACAACCTGGAAATTTGGCTACCCCTTGTCTCAAAGTCTCCATGCATACAGATATGTCCCTGATGATCTCGCAAAATGGCTTTTGCCGTGTCGATCGCAAACTTACCCTGATGAAGCTGACAAAGCAATCGCACCCGTCCTTCCCTAGAGTAGGGTGGCACTGAATCCTCTACTCCGCTTTCAGAAAACATTTGGGCAAAGTCAAAGTCTGCCTCACTGCTGCAAAGTCCAGTAGCGATCGCATCGGCAATAACATCGGGATGTTGCAAATCACCTTTGCCACGAATACTCAAATTGTTGGAGATTGAGCGCGTTCCACAGGTAATTCTTTCTGCCACCCAATACTTTCCAGCCGTTTCCAATACCCAGGCTGACTGATCATCCGCAATTAAAAAAGAGTTGTGGTAAGTGAAGGAAAAATGTTCAGCACAATTTCCGCCCTGTCCGTACTGTTGCAACAGGTTAATGATCACTTGCAAGGCAGCAAAGGCTGTTTCACCTCGCTCTAACCCGAGCCGGACTAAATCCATTCCCAGTAATCCAGTTGCCTGACAGGGCTGAGTTGTCCAGACGGCTTCATTCCCAATCACCACTCCACGTTCATTGGCTCCCATCTCTGCTCCCCACATCCACCGAGGTTTCGAGAGAATCACCGCATAGGTGTGTTCAACCTGTGGAATTTCAATATAAGTGCATTGAACTCGCTGTCCTTGGGAGTAAATTTGAGCCCCAAATGTGACAACATCTTGAATCTCACCCGCAGGACGGTCACTATTCTTGCCGAAAATCACTGAGCGATCGACAGTGGCATCCGGCAGGGCAACAAAGGTATCGCACATCGGGACTCTCCTCTATTCCAACCAATAGTTGCTATTCTAAGGCTCTTCTAGGGCAGAATTCTCATTGTTCATTGCTCACTGCGTAACTGTTCATTGCTAAGCTTGACGGCAATAGCTATATCAGCTTACCCAAATAACAGGATTTGCCAACTTTCCTGTGATAACTGTCACAAACCTATAAGTTTGCAATCACTATTAATACTCTCTTTGCATCACCCTTAAAAGTACCAAATGTCACATTTAATGAATACCCAGTATCACAAAATTAAAAGGGTTTGATCACAGGAATTTTGGGTATTAAATCACTTGATGGCGTCAGCCAAGGATTCATAGTATAAGTGTTGAGCAAAAGCCTCTAAGCAAAGCCTAATAATTCACTCATTACTGGCTTAGTGGCAAGCTTAATCCGATTGAATCTAAAGTCCCGAAACTCCAATAGGCGTGAATTAATCATGCAAGCTCTAACTCAAGTCTCTTATATCACTCCTCAAGCACTACGTAAAAGTGACTCCGGTCAGAATGTCGAATTCTTGCAACAACTACTCAATAATGTTCTCTACCCTGACACGAAAGACAAAAATAAACGTTTAGTTGTTGATGGAATATTCGGCAGTAAAACCGAGGATGCTGTAAGAATCTTCCAAGGCCCAGACAATGATGGAATTGTTGGTGCTAAAACCTGGCGTGCGTTAGGTATTTATACTAATACACAGTCCTAATTCTCCGTATCGATTGAGAGCCAAGATAACTGGCTGTAACTTCTCTAGAATTGACAGAGTCAACAATCAGTGCGATCGCATCTTCTTGTATCGGTATGCGATCGCCCATTTTTGATTTCTTTGGAGTTTGTCGTTATATAAATAACCCGGTAAGGCCACAATACTATCATGCCCCTACAAGGAACTGTGTTGCATTCAATCCAAATTTGCTATAAAGATAAAATTAATTAAGAAAGAGAGCAGTTAGAGGGTTTCAGAAGTAGTGATAAATTAAAGTGAGTAAGCTCTTGTGCATTTAATTTGGAGTTAGATTTTAGCCTTTTTCCTGTGGGATGAGCGTCCTGCCCGTCCGAAATATGCAATATTTTAGGCCGATAAGCTTATTTAAGCTTCTTTTATTTTTTACGATTCTGAGCTTGACCTGTGGGAATGTTCTGAGCTACATTTTCTGGTTCATCTAGTTGTTCTTCCTGCCAAATAGTGACATGGTCGGAATGTTCCACCAATACACAAAATTTTCCGGCATCAAGTTCTGCTTGACAGAGTTCAAGGGCTTTTTGGCGAAAGCGCTGGGAGAACGATAAACCTTCTGCTAGGCGTTTGCCCTGAACAACAAACTCAGAAGTGCTTGGGTTAAGTAGACCCTGGCTTTTTAGTTCCTCTACCTTAAATATCAACTGCTCAATCTGACATGATTCTAAAGGCAAAACTGGGACTTTCTGAGGTTTGTGCATGGCGCTATTGCCATCCATCGGTACCTCTTTGACTAAGAGGATAAATCCGCCAATTCGGATGATGTCATTCGGTTTCAGAAGGAAATTTTCATTAGTTGAAGCTTCTTGTTTGTTAACATGGGAGCCACCTGTACTACCTAGATCGGTAAAGTAATACTGTCCTTCTCGGTACAGAATCCTGCCATGTACGCGACTCACTTCAGGACTATTGAGAACAATATCACAGCTAGGGTGTCTGCCAATCAAACCCCCACCTTGAATCAGTGTTTCTGGTGTTAGCTTTTCTTCCTGAGATTCGCCTGTTTGGTCATCAATAATTATGAATTTGATCATATCTCATACAAGTTCAGGTTTAGAGCCAATGATTGGAGCCGGAATTGTTAGGTAAAGGGATCACTGCGTAATACCAATTTAAACAGAGGATGTGACAGTCATCGATTGAAACTCTTACCTCCAGAAGGCTTGTGCAATCCAAAATCTAAAATCCTTTTTCCAAAATGGTATAAGGTAGGTACTCTTGAAATCGCCTCACAAAACTGTGCGGTCATCTTCTGGCATCACCTTGTTATTTCGGTTACGCCCAAGGTGTGTTTGCTCGTCTGCTGAATCTCCCTTCTGGGAAGAGCCAAGATGGGTTTGCGCGTCTGCGACTTTTCTTCTGCCAGAGATTTTAATGTGGGTTTGCTCGTCTGCGGTATTTCCTTTTTGGGAAGAGCCAAGGTACGTTTGCTCGTCTGCGGCATCTCCTGTTGGGCAAGGTCTAGACTGATGGGTTCGCTCGTCTATAGCATTTCCTGGGTGAAGAGGTCCTGTCTGCATTCGTTCGTCTGCGGCATTTTCCCTCTGGGAAGACCGAGTCTGAGTCTGACCGTCTGCGGCATAGGGCTTTTGAGGGGGTCTGGACACCGTCCTCTGGCCTACTGAACTTCCATTGTGCGATCGCACATTCTTCTGCATTCGCTCCTCTAATAAGCTTCTCCTCTGGGAGCGTCTAGACGATACTGAAGAGTTGTTTCGCTGCCATACCTGATAGCCTAAAACCAGGATAATTATGATAGCGAGGACTCCTACAATTGCCCAAAATATTGTTGATTCCATAGTGAGCTACATCTGTGCTCTACAACGATTACCTCTACTACCGATTCAGCAGTAGATCCGGATTGTGCTCGCTCAACTAGACATCGACGCGGCAACTCATGTGAGGCAAAACCACCTGAGTGCGCCTTCCTTAGCTGCTATGCGATCACCAGGGGACTCCAGCGAATTGCATATACCGATCTTGAAAGTCAGGAGTCAGGAGTCAGAAGTTAGGAGGAAAGACTTTCATACTGTGTTGTGAGCGCAGCTCATGGTATTTCTTGCATAAATACCAAAGACAAGAGCGATAACTAATATACAGGACTTACGCGTAGCCCTCTCTATTTTAGGGTAGGGCTATTTCCTTCCTGCGGCATGTAACTTTTTAAAAGCGATTAAGCCATGTCATTTCTACCCGTGGAGAAGTTTACCATCACAACTAATCTGACCCCAGAGGAAGTTAGGAGGCGGTTGTCTGAGCAGATCGAACCTTCACAGTTATTTAGATCTTGGCCCTCATTCGGCAAACCTTACGAAGGTGAAATTTCGGGGGACTATTTTGAAATCAAGAGAATTAACCGTTTCTGGAGGTCTATTCCACCAGTCATTGAAGGTAAAATTATTCCTAAAGCCAACGGTTGTCAGATAATCATCAAAATCACGCCGCCTTTAGGAACAACAATTATATCTACATTCTTCTTAGTTTATGTTCTTGTGATGATACCAAGCTTTATGTCGAGTACAGATATTATTGTGTTTCTTGTTTTTGTATATTTTTCAATACTTATCTTATTCCAAATAGATGCAGCAAGAGATAAGAATTTGTTAGAGAACCTATTTAGTTCTTAGGATAGTAGAGTACGGTCTACGAAGTGCCCCACGAGTGCGATCGCTCATTTACGAATTAAAAAAGCCCTTTTTCCGCACCAGACTATGCATCTGCTGTGAACACTGAGTGTGAAGTAAGGTAATGGGCAGTCCTGTGAATTCCGTCTAATATAGCGGAGTAGAGAGCCTCCAGACGCTTAGGTTATTGTTGGTGCATCTTCTCTCAATAGCGCTGCAATCTCTATTTACACTGGAATTTCCCTCCTATTCCTTCAACGGCTCGCTTTTGTCATGCAAACGATTTCTTCCTCAGGGCACTCAGCTTGGCAAAAGCTGAGAAATCACGAAATTAGCTGCGAACAAGCCCTTACACTCTTGGTGGATGACCAAGGGACGGTGAACCGGGAACAGCTAGATCAGGAAGTGAGTCACCGATTTTTTCGGCATTTTCCTGATCGCAATGCCTTACCGCCCGTGATTCCCCTATTACTTTGGCGAGGCTGCTACTACCTGGGAAGTCCAGTGACGCTATCAGAACAGACGCTTCAAGAACTGAGCGATCGCGCCCTGACCGAAATTAAAGTCATCCCCATCAGCAATAAAAGCTTTCGCGTCTGGTTTCATACCCAAAACCTCGATCCCAACCGCATTAGTGCCATCCCTTTGGTGAATCCTCTCACGGGGGAGCTGGAAAAAGAAGATATCTCAGAAACGACAGAAGCCTATCTAGCAAAAGCTGTTGACCAGATTGGTAAAATTAAAACTCTCATTTCCGGGGCATTACGCAACCGCGCCAGTGATATTCACCTCGAACCCATGCCAGACGGATTGAGAGTTCGCTACCGCATTGATGGGGTCTTGCGGGATATTACCAAACTGAAAGTGGATCTCAGCCGTAAGGTAATCGTCGCCCTCAAAGTCATGTCTGGTATGGACATTTCTGAAAGTCGCCGTCCGCAGGATGGGCGGATTGGCGAAAAGTATGCTAGCGATGAAAATGCCGAGTTGGGCATGGATATGCGGGTGAGCACCCTTCCCTGCGTAGGTGGAGAGAAAGCAGTAATTCGCCTACTGCCAAGGCAAAACCCCTTTGCCAAAATTGAAGACTTGGGCTTTTCGGAGAAGACACTTTCCATCTACGCCAGCTGGTTGGAGCAGCCCCAAGGAATGATTATCCTCACTGGCCCTACGGGTTCCGGGAAAACCAGTACGCTTTACACTAGCCTGCAACACGTTGCGACAGAGCATGTCAACGTGGTAACCGTAGAAGACCCAGTGGAGTATATCTTACCGGGCATCACCCAAACTCAGGTGCACGAACGTGCTGGGATGACCTTTGCCGCAGGCTTAAGGTCAATTTTGCGCCAAGACCCCGACATCATTATGGTGGGAGAAATTCGGGACAGTGAAACGGCTGAAACCGCTGTGCGAGCCTCACTGACAGGTCATTTAGTGTTTACCACTCTACACACGAATGATGCTGTAGGTGCGATTCCCCGAATTAAAGATATTGGCCCTGACCCCGCTTTAATTAGTGACGCTCTGCTGGGAATTGTGGCACAGCGTTTAGTCCGTCGGGTTTGCCCTCACTGTGCTCAACCTCACACTCCCACAGAAAAAGAATTGCAAACACTGGGCTTACAAAATCATACGAATTTGGGTTCTTGGAAACGCGGTAAGGGCTGTGACAAGTGTTTCAATTCTGGCTACCTGGGGCGGGAAGCGATTGTTGAGTTACTTGATATTGATGACCGGGTACGGGAGATTATCTATGAAGGCACAATGACCCAATTGCATCATTACCTGCGGGAAATCAAATTTGCTTCGTTTGGGGTGGCGGCAAGGCAGAAAGTGACAACGGGCGCGACAACAGTTGAAGAAGTGTTGCGAGTATTGCCTCGAAGTGCTTTTTGTCGGAGTCAATTATCGGGAAAAGAAGCCACTTTGCTCAAGGTAACTGAATAATACTTACGAAAAAACTTTAGCTATATCCAAGAGCGATCGCTAAAATTGTAGTGGGTGCCTCCACCAAATTTATCCCGGTAATCTGTGTGATGGTAACAATGGAGGACTTGATTATGGTTAGCCGTTTTCCGATAATCTCTGCTACTTTTTCTGCCAGCCTTGCTATTAGTGTGCTTTTTAGTCTTGCTGCCCCTGCTTCAGCGCAAGAAGTTGTGACTTGCGAAAGTAGTAATCATCACCGCAATATTTGTCGAATAGATACAGGCGGTAGAGTAAGACTTGTCAAACAGCTCTCGGACAGCAGCTGTGATGGAAATTGGGGCTATGGAAGGGATGCTATTTGGGTGCGACAGGGTTGCCGAGCTAGGTTCCTAGTCGGGAATGACAGGGACAGAGATGGCAGGGGCATATACAACAGGAATGACCGATACAACAGGAACGACCGATATAACAGGAACGACCGATACAACAGGAATGACCGATACAACAGGAACGACCGATACGACTGGGATAGACGTTGACATCCTCTCCCGTTAAACCTACGGCGGCTGTAACGGGAGATTCCAGAAATCACTTTCTGGGCTTCCTCTTTCCACGACTCGGCTTACATTGAGGAGTTGCCTCACCAATGCAGAGGTCGATGTCTCCAGAGGCGTTTAACGTTCCCGTGTGCCCCACGGTACGGAGTCCTAACTCAAGTATGTTGATAGCTGCGTTCCAATCTCTATCTTGTATGTGCCCACAATGAGAACACCTATGAGTGCGTTGCGAGAGCGATTTTTTGACGACTTCCCCACACTTAGAGCAGTTCTGGCTGGTGTAGTGAGGCGGGACAGCCACTGTCACCACTCCGAACACCTTGCCAAAATATTCCAACCAACTGCGGAAGTTAGACCACGCCGCATCAGAGATAGACTTGGACAGCTTGCTGTTTTTAACCATATTCCGCACCTGCAAATCCTCGTAGGCAACCAAGTCGTTAGACTGGACTACGCATCTTGCTAACTTGACGGCAAAATCTTTACGCTGCCTGCTTACTTTGAGGTGCTTGCAACTCAGACGATTTCTCACCTTAGCTCCGTTCTTAGAACCTTTTTCAGTATGAGAAAGCCTTCGTTGAAGCCGCTTCAAGGCTTTTTCAGACTTTCTCAAGTAACGGGGGTTCTCAACCGTCTGACCGTTGGAATCGGTATAGAAGTGAGTCAGCCCAACATCTAATCCAATAGTCTTGTTTGTTGGTTCTCTTCTCTCTATCCGTTCTTGGTCGATGCAAAACTGGACATAATACCCATCAGCTCTACGAACTACACGAACTCGCTTAATCTGCTTCAACTGATAAAAGTGCAAATCACGGGTTCCCCACAACTTAAAGCTTCCCGCCTCAAACCCATCGCTAAATGTGATAGAGCCTCTATCTTCAGACAGCTTCCATCCTGTTGTTTTGTACTCAACAGAACCGTGGGTTTGGTGTTTCTTAAATCGTGGAAAACCTTTCTTTCCTGGCTTACCTTTTTTACAGTTGTCGTAGAACCGAGCAATAGCAGACCAAGCTCTTTCAGCAGAAGCCTGTCTAGCTTGGGAGTTGAGTTTTCCTGCCCAAGGAAACTCTTTCCCCAGTACAGCGCAATAAGCACTCAACTCGTACTTACCGATGTCTTTGTTATCCATCCAGTATCTGAGGCAGGAATTGCGAACAAATCGAGCGGTACGAATAGCTTCATCAAGCCGCTCGTACTGCTCCTTCATTCCTTCAAGTTTTGCCTCAAATACCAACATGTTTACGCTGACATCACTAGCGTAATATTAACAGAGATCCTGACCGCAATTCATCTCCCGCTCTCATCTTTGGCGGTACTAGCTCAACGCGAGATATATCCGCCTTGCTTGTAACGGGAGCCTTCTTGCGGATTAAGGTAACTATTAAAGCCGCTTCGCTAACATCCCGCAGCGCACCAGAGCATTGTAATTTGGAATCTCAAGCACAGCAGATTTGCGATCGCTTGACTGTACTGCGTCCGTGCGATCGCGCTGATAACCCCACTCCACCTCAAAGCATCAGATCAGGTGTCGAACATGATATGAGAATATTGAATACCATCAATGACGCTTAAAGAAGTTTTAACAAAATGGGACAAGAGCAGAAACCAACAGTCGTGGTCACAGGTGCCTCTTCAGGGGTGGGTTTGTACGCCGCAAAAGCCCTTGCTAAACGGGGATGGTATGTCGTGATGGCTTGCCGGGATTTAGATAAAGCCCAAAAAGCTGCCGACTCGGTAGGAATGTCGCGGGGTAGCTATACTCTCATTCATATCGACTTAGGCTCCTTGCAAAGCGTTCGAGACTTTGTGAGGATGTTCAGGGCACGCGGCTTAACCCTGGATGCTTTAGTGTGCAACGCTGCCATCTATATGCCCTTATTAAAAGAGCCGTTGCGCAGTCCAGAAGGCTATGAGTTGACAATGACCACAAATCACCTCGGTCATTTCCTCTTGTGCAACCTGATGCTGGAGGATTTGAAAAAGTCCTCGTATCGCGATCGCAGGCTGGTGATTTTGGGAACTGTAACCCATAACCCGGATGAGTTGGGCGGAAAGATTCCACCGCAACCCAACTTAGGCAATCTAGAAGGCTTTGCAGAGGGCTTTAAAGAGCCGATTTCTATGATCGATGGCAAGACGTTTGAACCCGTCAAGGCGTATAAGGATAGCAAAGTTTGTAACATCTTGACCATGCGGGAACTGCATCGACGTTACCACGAGTCAACCGGCATCACCTTCAGTTCTCTCTATCCGGGCTGTGTAGCAGAAACGCCCTTATTTAGAAACCACTATCCCCTGTTTCAGAAACTCTTCCCCTTGTTCCAGAAGTACATCACGGGGGGATACGTGTCGCAGGACTTGGCAGGTGAGCGAGTCGCAGCGGTGGTTGCCGATCCTGAGTACCGTCAATCCGGTGCCTATTGGAGTTGGGGAAATCGCCAGAAGAAGAATGGCAAGTCGTTTGTGCAACAGGTATCTCCCCAAGCCCGCGATGATGAAAGAGGCGATCGCATGTGGGATTTGAGCGCCAAGTTGGTTGGACAGAGGTAACGACAATGTAGATCTGGGCGAAACCCTTTGTGCCGAATCAACGAGAATTTCTCATGCGCGATCGCTTATTGATGGGTTTGGGCATCTTTGTCGCAGGGGCTACAATCCTCCAACCCACTTGGGCACAAGTTACCCTGGTCACTAATATTGAGGTTCAACGACGGACGGGTGGAGTTGAGGTGAGATTGGAGACATTGGGAACTGAACTACCTTCTGTCTCTCCATCCCTCACTAACCATACGTTCAATTCTTTTGTGGTTGATATCCCAAACGCTCAGTTGCGGTTGCCTAATCGAGAAAACTTTCGACTAGAACACCCAGTAACCGGGATTACATCGATGACGATTACACCCCTGAATGAGAACAGCCTCCGCATTGAGGTGCGTGGCGCTGGGCAGATGCCAAATGTGATGCTCTCTCAGATTAAGTGCGTGGAGAACACGTCTTGCAAACGTCGTTTCGTTCTGTTCTTGGCTGGCCCAACGACTGATGAGGAACAGGACGAGTGACCTAGACGCGTCGGCTACAAGGGCTGCGGTGCCACTGCCCAGAGCGGTGATTCCAGCCCACTGCGCAAGCTCACTGCCCCTGAGCGGTCAGCGCCTTGCGGTAAACGAGCTTGTCATTGCCCGCACTGTAGAAGTCGCGGATTCGCGCTTCCTCGTCGTAACCGCACTTGCGGTAGAACGCCCGCGTGCGATCGAAGCTCTCCAGCCCCGACGTTTCCACCAGCAGCACGCGCTCGCCGCGCGCCGTCAACGTTTGCTCAACGTGGCGCAGCAGTGTCGCACCACGTCCTTGCCCCTGGCGATCGGGCCGGACGGCGAGCAGGTAGAGGTTCCACGTCCCATCGGTCATCCGTTCCGGGGCGTAGTACGCGACCCCCACCGGCCCGCCGTCGTCGTCGGTAACCCAGAAGTGGTCGCGACCGAGGCTGCCGGCGAAGTACCCGGTCAGCACTTCGCCAAGCTCATCGAGATCGTTTGGCCCGAACAGGCCGGTCGCGTCGGCTAGGGCGATCAGCGCGGTCGTGTCATCGGGCGTGGTCGGTCGAATCATGATAAACTCCAGCGAACGATCCCGGCACGAGGCCGCTTAACAATTTATTTTACAGAGCCTAATACTAAGTTGCGTTCAAAGATAGCATTTTCTCTCCCCCTACTCCCCCTGCTTCCCCTGCCTCCCCTGCTCTTGCTATCTACTACGTTTGAATGCAACTCGGTATAAGGATTCAGGGGAAATGTCTGGGAGGTTAGAACGTAGCTCATCCAACGTGCGATGAGATTGCAAAGCCTGCACAACAACTGCTAACGGCTCAGAAAAAATGTTTTGAAACTCAGCTTCTCCGGGAACTTGAGTTGTATAGGCTAGTTGCTCTTGAGGAGGTGTGAACTGAGCATTAATCCCTTCACGGTTTCCCCTGGCATCAACCCTATACCAACCGATTTCGGGTAAGTAAACTGCATTGAAACCATGCAAGCTGTAGGGTACACCCTTACCATCAATACTCAATCGTTGGTAACAAAAACCAACGGGAATGCTGTTTGCCCGTAGCAATGCTGCTAATAAGTGGCTCTTGGCATAGCAAAAACCTGTTCTGTACTTAAGTACATCTGAAGCACAACAAGTCACAGGATTCATTTGATAGTCGCCACTATGGTAAATCTCATCCCTTACCCATGCAAAACAAGCTTTAGCGATTGCTTGTGGTGTTTGATGTTCCGATGCAATCTTCAAAGCTTGTTCCAGAATTGTAGGATGTTGCCAGTCAATAACCTCATTGAAGAGCAGATATTTTTCCATATCACTCACCCCAAGCTTGCATCAACTTAAATTTGATTGTCTCATGGACAACCTCGAAGTATCGTCCCAACCATAGCTTCAAAAGTCCTACAATACACTCATAAGCTTCATACCCCAAATAGCAACAATCCAGTTGATAGAGCTTTTTTCGGTATGGAAGAAATAATCCTTGCTTTCAGACAACACATGAAAGATTCGGAACGAACAAAAACCTTTTCTGTTCAAGCAAAATCGTTCTTTCTTTTTTGCAATTTGGCAATGGTGGCTCGCTCGCTCATCGTGAACCGTTCTTGATGGGCAAATTTCTCCTTCAGCTGTTGCAAAATAGGGATTTCCTTGTATTGCTCAGGGCGTATGGTATCCCAATCTAGTCCTACTGGTTGTGGGTAAATCGTGGTCGTTTCAATTACTTCCTCAGGGGTGACAATCCAGTTGAGCGCCCAATCATGGGCTTGCATCGGTAGACGTTCCTGTTTAACTATCTGCAATGGATGCACGGTTGTCACAATTGGGGTATCGGGCTGTACCAAACCAAACTCATAAAGCATGGCAAGTTCCAAGTCTGCAAATCCTGCCCCTTTCCCAGTACGTCCCCCATTACGTGTCACCGCCACACAGCCTACTATCACTAAATCGATCGCCTGCATCTCCTCAAAGCTTACTAGCCGTCCATAGGTTAATGCCTTCTTGGCGATCGCAGCTTGTTCTAGCGGAATATTGCGCTGCTGCAAATCCTCAGCCGTCAATTCTACAAAACAGCGGGTACTCGTCAAGCGCGGTACAGCCATGTATAGGCATTTCCCATCTTGCAGAGCACGCAGCCGCACCGGAATTTGCGGTGAATCCGGATTGCACTTAATTGCGATCGCACGCTGCCAAATTGGTAAAGCCGCCAGCCGTTCAGCCGCTTTTTCCGCACCAACGTAGTTGGGAATGTGACCCAATGGGTCGCCGATGGCTACTCCCTGTTCCTTTAGCACCGACCAAATCTCAGCTCTCAAATTGTCCTTATCGGCGTGGTAACCACTCCACTTGGTCTCAACGTTGTTGGGCATTGATTGGCACTCTCTAACCGCTACTAAACATGTAAACGCTATCGAGTTAAATGAGCAAGCCAGGTGGGATAGGCGAATGAGCGATCGCATTGTAACGTTGACCCTCGATAGGTTTGGCTGACTTGGCTGACTGCCGCCTGAAAGTGATCGATGATTTGAGCATCTTGCGTTGCCACCTCAAATGCTATGCTCCACCAGGCATCATTTCCGGCATTGAGTTGGGTCAGTTCATAAACGATGCCTTGGTAGCAGCGTCGCGATCGCATCTTTTTAACCCTAACCCACGCTCTTTCCTCAGCAGCATTGGCTGGCATCATGCTCTGTTGCTCGGAGTCGTGACAACTCCACTTCAGCCATTTTTCAACTTTTCCCTCCCAACAGTCGCCAAATCGTAAAATTCCCAATTCTGCCTTGCGCCATTTCACCTCTAAACTTCCCTGGCGCAGTTTGATATTGATATAGTCACACTCTGGTGCGTATAAGTACAGGTCTTCCCGTTTTTCTGGCAAGCCCAAACGTTTACCGGGACTATCCACATGGAACCATTGTTCCACCTCCTTGGCTGGTATACCGTGAACAAACCAACGCAATTCTGTAGTTGTGAGCATCAACCGATTATGGAGTGCGAACAACATTGTACAAAAGTATTATCGGATGCAATTCTCATCATCTGCCCCATGCCTTATCTCGCCCAAATTTTTATTTATCCCATCAAATCCTTAGACGGTGTTGCCGTAACTCAAGCCAGGGTTCTCGAAAGTGGTACTCTGCAATATGACCGAGAGTTTGCCATTGTTGACGAGCAAGGGCGATTCGTCAATGGTAAACGTAATCCTAAAGTTCACTTACTGCGATCGTCTTTCGATCTCGACAAGCGGACTGTTTCCCTACAAATCCAAGGTACAGAGCCAACTCAAGTGTTTCACCTAGATGAGGAACGAACAGCACTAGAAGCGTGGCTGAGTCACTATTTCGGCAAAACTGTACAGTTACAACAGAACATCTTTCAAGGTTTTCCTGACGATACCCATGCCTCTGGCCCAACTGTAATTAGCACCGCCACGATAGAAACAGTAGCAGGTTGGTTTTCTGAAATCAGCCCAGATGAAATGCGACGACGCCTGCGATCGAATGTTGAAATTGCCAATGTTCCACCATTTTGGGAAGACCAATTATTTGGCGAAGCGGATAACATCATTCAGTTTCAAATCGGCTCGATTCGGTTTGAGGGAATTAATCCTTGTCAGCGTTGTGTAGTACCAACACGAAATTCTTTAACCGGAAAGGCTGATCCAGATTTTCAGAAAATCTTCATAGCGAAACGTCAAGAAACTTTACCTTCATGGGTCTGTGCGTCTCGCTTTAATCACTTTTATCGCCTCAGTGTTAACACACGCATACCGCCATCAGAAACGGATAATATTTTACAGGTAGGAGATGAAGTTAAACAGTGATCAGTGACCAGGTTTGAGTGGGGGCATATTGCACCACTTCTGCCTTCCACTAAAAGCTTGCAGTTAACAGTTGATGTGACAGAACATAAATTGAAGCCATTGCCTGATCAGGCTTGTGCAATCCAAAATCTAAAATCCAAAATCCAAAATAGTATAACCTATGGCTTCAGCCGCAGAAAATAAAGACCAGCAACATCCTCAGGAGAAGAATGACAAAGAAATTGTCGATCGCCTTTTACAAGAAGAGCCTAGTGAGCGCAACTATGCAGAACTGGCTCGACTCCGGATTCGCTACTGTAGATTTCCAGGCGCTAGAGAGATTCAAAAAAACCTGGATGCCCTTCTCCAGCGCTGGCAGATGTCGGAAGAGCAGCTGTTTGAGTTGACCCGTCAGCTACATGCCCAGGCTCAAGTTTACAGGCGTAGCAGCAACTCACAAGGCCAAGATGATTGGAGTTAGCCACCAATTTCTTAGTTCGGCGGACGCTCACCTTGAACCTCAGCCACTGGCTGAGGTTGTAACTCAGGTGAAGGCTTCTTTTGTGCTGGGGGAAACAGGGGAGGTAAGTGCCTCTGGTTATCTAGCTGGATAGAGGGAACCCCTGGCTCAGTGTTAGGTTGGGATTGTTCTTTATCCAGCGATCGCGCAGTAGCGCTATCAGCGGCTGCATTAATGGTGGTACTAACGGGTTCTATCGTCTGAGCCACCTTCACTTGCTGTTGCAATTGATCAGTTGAAGACACCAATTTACCCAGCCCATTGATTAACTGCTTTAGATTTTCCCGGAAGGCTGGGTCGCCTGTCAGCTCATCCAAATCAGATGTAATTTTTTGGGCATTTTCAAAAGTCGCCCGTGCCGAGTCCAGAGTTTGTTGCAATAGTACTACACTATTGGGATTGTTCAGAGATGTAGAGATGTCCCGCAGATTAGCGGACGCCGTTGCGGCATTGGCGGAAAGGGTTTCTAAATTCTTCAGCAGTCCTCCGACATTAATTTGCCCTGCCGTGGTGTTGAGCTTGCCAGCCGCAGAGTTGAGCTGCGCGGATACGGGTGTGAAGCTGGCTACCAGTCCGCGCAGTTGATCGCTGGTTTGACGGACACTATCTAAGGTTCCGACGAGGCCGGCTCGATTTGTAGCTACCAGATTATTCGCCGTGGCAACAAGTTTTGTGAGTTCGTTCGCCGTCAAACCATATTGATTAGCCGTGTTACTTAAGCTATTGGCCGTGTTACCAAAGCGACTTGCCGCAACACCAACTTGAGCAACTGTTTGATTGGCTGTGCTACTTAGAGTATTGGCTGTTTTCGAGAAAGTTCCTAATTGTTGTCGGGCTGCGCTAGATAGAAGAGACAACTCCTTGGTGAGTTGTGTAACATTCGTAGCAGCAACAGAAGCATTTTGAGTGAGAGCCTGGACGTTGCCAAAAAACTTCGGATCGGTATAAACCTCAGCAAGGCGAATCGTGTTGCGTAGCAGTTCCTCAAAACTGACACCAATTCGACCCTGAAGACGATCTTTGTTACAAATCACTAGAGTGGAATTGCATTGGGGACTTAGGGGATTGATTGACTCGGCACTCGCAGGGAGAGGTTTTTGAGGCGTCATGTCAATCGAGGCTTCACCGACTAAACCCGCTTGATTGGCTTCAATGATCACATCTTTAGGGATGAGCAAGTCAGGGTTAGTAATTTCAACGGTGGCATTAACTCCATTGGTTTCCGGTGCTATCTCCGTGATTTTCCCTACCTTGACGCCGCGATAGCGTACCAGAGCACCACTTTTCATGCCCGCAACGTTGGCAAATTTCACGATGAATTTGTAGCTACGGGCACCGAAGGTTTGACCTCGTATCCACATCACCAAGCCAACAAAGACAGCAAGTCCGACTAGGATTAATAATCCAACAGAGCCTTCTCGAATTGTTCGCGATCGCATGATTTCTCCTCCCTTCGCTAGTAGCTGTTAACTGTTAGCTTTTTGCGCTCTACCCCTTGCCAATGACCAAAATACTGAATGAGAAATAACAGCTAACTGCCTGTGCACCGATCGCTATCCACTATACAGTTATCCTAACCAACCACCTGAATCGGGCCGGTGGTACTAGCACTAAAGAATTGTCGCACTAGAGGATTATCAGTTGTATCAATATCGCTAACCTTACCTTGCCACTGTATCTTGCCTTTGTAAAGAAACACAACCCGGTCAGTTGTGCGGCGAATCGTACTGTCCTGATGGGTCACCATGACGTAGGAACCACAACCCCCATCAGCAAACTGGAGTTGACGCACTAAATCCTCAATCACGGTCGAGGCGATCGGGTCAAGACCAGCCGTGGGCTCATCATAGAGTAAAACTTGCGGGTTGTCCTTGGCATTATCGGGGTTAGCCATGATCGCACGAGCAAAGCTGACGCGCTTGCGCATCCCTCCAGATAACTCCGATGGGTAGCGCTTACCGATACCCGGTAAACCCACCATCTCCAGGCTTCGAGCGACCAGTTCCCGAATCCGCTTGCGCGGTAATTTTGAGTGCTGGTACAGCAAGAAACCAACATTCTCTTCCACCGTTAATGAGTCGAACAACGCCGCCTGTTGAAACACCATACCAATAGCGATGGGGTCTTCGGCATCCTCGATTAAACCTTGGCGCTGTTGTCCTGCCACATAAATTTCCCCAGCCTCAACGGGAGTGAGACCTGCAATAATTCGCAGAATGGTTGATTTTCCGGTGCCAGAGGGGCCAATAATCCCCAGCGCTTCGCCCCGATAAATGGTCAAGTCAACATTATCCAGGATGATATTATCACCAAAAGACTTGCTAACTCCCTTGAGTTCAATCAGGGCTTCTGTCATGTCGAATTGCAGGTTAATACGTTGAAGGTTAACAGATTATTGGTTAGTTAACAGGTTAACAAGTTGTAGGTTAGAACGTTTAACCTGCCAACGTTCCAACCTTCCAACTTTTAACAGTGAACAGTTAGCAGTTAGCAGTGAACAGTTGGTTACTGCTCACTATTGAATTAGCGGACACCATTTGCTGTAGCGGCTGAATTTGCCTCTGACGACGCCTCTAAGCCAAAAACACGGCTAAAGGCTTTTTCTACCTTGTAACCGGAGTCAATGGATTCTAGTGGGTCTTTGCGTAGACGGTGACGCAGACATAACGTAATCACACGGCGGATATCATCAACGGTGACTTCGTTTCGTCCTTCCAAGGCCGCCAGTGCTTTGGCAGCACGATTGGTTACAATATCACCCCTAAGTCCATCCACATCGAGTTCTGAGCAGACTTGAGAAATTTTTACTCGCAAGTCGTAGTCCAGCTCGACTTGAGGCAGTCGCTGTTGAGCGGCAACCAGCTTTTGCTGCAAGGCTTCTTGCTCAGGCTGATGCTGCTCCATGAAGGCTTGGGGATTTTGGTCAAAGGCTGCCCGTTGTTCCACAATCTCGACACGCAAGGCTGGCTCTTTGACGGTGCGGATTTCTGCGTGCATCCCAAAGCGATCGAGGAGTTGGGGACGCAGTTCGCCTTCTTCGGGGTTGCCGGAACCAACGAGAACAAAGCGGGCGGGGTGACGAATGGAGATGCCCTCTCGTTCAACCGTGTTCCAACCACTGGCGGCGGAGTCTAGGAGGACATCGACTAAGTGGTCGTCTAATAGGTTAACTTCGTCTACATAGAGGATGCCACGATTGGCTTTGGCAAGGAGTCCGGGTTCAAAGGCTTTCACGCCTTCGGATAAGGCTTTTTCAATATCAATGGTGCCGCAGACTCTGTCTTCGGTTGCGCCTAAGGGGAGGTCAACCATTGGGACTTTTTTCTTAACAATTGACGAATTTTGTGATGAGCTATGATCACTCATCCCGTCAGGGTCGTTGGGGTCGCTGTTAAAGGGGTCGTCGGCAATTACATCAATTTCTGGTAATAGGTCAGCCAACGCCCGAATGGTGGTGGATTTGCCGGTGCCGCGATCGCCCATGATCATGACTCCCCCAACCTTGGGGTCAATCACATTCAGCAGGAGCGCCAGTTTCATCTCTTCCTGACCCACAATGGCAGTGAATGGAAAAACCATGCGGCGAGCGGTCATTGGTGCTGGGGCAGTTGGACTCACTTCAATTACCTGATAGTTAATCTTTTCTTTACGCTTACTCATTTTGCCACAAAGCGATCGCCGAGCTTTGAGTGATTGATTGTTGGGGCGGGGATAACTATATAGCCGGTGGTGCTGTCACCGAGTACCCAGTTGCGATCGCTTCCCCAATACCACCAGTGGGCGGCGACATAGGCGCAGATTAGGCTATCGAGTTGGTCTTCGACGGCTTTGAGAGCGATGCCGGCGGTGGGGATTTCCTGGGGGAAGGAACCATACAGAGACGGAGGGCACAGAGAGGAGAGATTGAGGGAGGGGGTGAGGCTGGGTAGGATGTTGAGGATGTATTGGTGGAGTTTGAGGAGTTCTAAACGGCGATCGCTCAGTTTGCCTTTTTTGTATTTTAGGATGCGGGTTAGCCCAAATAAATGCACGATCGCAGGATGGGGATAGACTTCGATTTGGTAGCGTCCTGGAATTTGGGGGGTAATGATGGGGGCGTGGGCAAATCCTCGCGCTTCTAGGGTTAAACCAAATTCGATGGTGTGTTGGGCAAAGGGGCGTCCGAGATTGGCAGGGTAGCAACCAGCGTGATAGTGGCGGAAGTGCTGGTGGGTGAGTTTGTCGGGTAGACGCATCCCTGTGGTGTTGGGGATGAGTGTGGGGGCATCGACGGCAATCATGGCGGGTTCGCTGGGTGCCGTCCATTTGTCTATCCAATTTAGGATGTCTGTGGTTGTTTGCTGTCGGTCTAAATCTAATAGATGTAGGCTACCATCTGACCATTCTAGGCAGCATAGACCGCTTGCTCCAGAAGTCCAGCCGAGGTCAATTCCTATGAATTTCATCACTGATATTGCAGCCTCAACAATATGTTTATAGGGGTGGGTTTAGTTCATCAATTTTTAGGTCAACTGATAACTGTTATCCAAAACCCGCCCTCC
>NZ_DATNPA010000725.1:0-19868 GCF_036703385.1 Allocoleopsis sp.
TGCGATCGCCGTTTGGTCGGTGCTGAATGCGATCGCCATTCCCCATCCCAAACAAATACTCCAGACGAGCAGCAAAAACACCAACACGACAGGTGAACGCTCTCGCTTATACCCTTTGGGTTTAGACTTGACACCTTTAACTTTCCCAAACCCCCTACTGGCAAGGCTTAGAAAATCCAAAATCCAAAATCCAAAATCTAAAATGGTATTACGCCCTCGAATTCTAGACCTCACACGCTTTGGCATAATCAAACAATCAATTCTAAGGAATTGGCACCGATCTGAGCAACTGCTCAACAATTGGCTTGGCTCGACGCCCACCGGCTGGAATCAGGCGATGGGCAAGCACATAAGGTGCTAGGAACTTAACATCATCGGGAATTACATAGTCTCGACCTTCAAGGAACGCCAGTGCCTGAGCGGTTCTCTGCAAAGCAACAGTACCGCGAGGACTCACGCCTAACGTGACTTCCTCAGAAGAGCGGGTTGCTCGTACCAAGTTAACAATGTATTTTTGTAGCGTTTTGTCCATTTTCACCCGATGGCAAAGACTCCGTAACTCCAGAACGTCTTCTGCGGAGATACATGGCTCCAGTTCCGAAACCCTCAGGCCGTCTTGATGTCGTTCCAGCATTTGGAGTTCTTCATCTTCAGTGGGATAACCCAAGCTCAAAGACAGCATGAAGCGATCCATTTGGGCTTCTGGCAAGGGGAATGTTCCTTGATACTCAATCGGGTTTTGGGTAGCAATCACAAAAAACGGCTTGGGAACGGCACGAGAAACACCATCCACCGTCACCTGTTGCTCCTCCATCACCTCTAACAAAGCGGATTGGGTGCGGGGTGTCGCCCGATTAATTTCATCCGCCAGCAGCACATTGGCAAAAACGGGGCCTGGGAGAAATTCAAACTCACCACTGCGCTGATTCCAAATATTGGTTCCAGTGATATCAGTAGGCAGAAGGTCAGGAGTGCATTGAATTCGTTGAAACCGACCAGCAATGGAACGAGCCAGCGATTTAGCAAGGAGTGTTTTACCAACACCAGGGACATCTTCTAACAAAGCATGACCACCAGCAAGTAGCGCGACGATTACCAGTCGGATGGAATCCGCTTTGCCGACAATGGTACGCCCCAGGTTTTCTGTCAGCTGCTCAATTCGTTGTCTCACGATCGGTAGATATCTCCCAATGTCCTATTTTGCCTTGTTCCATGCAGCTCCAGCTCCTAGTCCAGGCACCCTAACACAGCTCTTGCTGCTTCACAGTCTGCCTGAATTTGCCGCTTGAGGTCTTCTAGAGAAGCAAATTTTTGTTCGGGTCGCAAAAACTGCTCCAAACTCACCGTTAAGGTCTGTCCATATAGATCTCCTGACCAATCTAACAGGTGAACCTCGACCGTTACACCAATGCCGTTCACGGTGGGGCGATGCCCAATATTCATGACAGCGCAGGGGGAGGAGGCGAGGGAGGGCAGAGTGGGGTGATGGACTCGCACGCAGTAGACACCATGCCGGGGCAAAAACTTTTCTGGAGGGAGTTGGAGGTTAGCCGTCGGAAATCCCAGCTTTCTGCCCAATTGCTGTCCTCTCATCACGACACCTGTAAAGGTATATGGGCGTCCTAGGAGAAGGTTGGCTTTAGAAATATTGCCTTCTTGTAAAGATTGGCGAATGCTTGAACTACTAATGCGTTCTCCCTGGCACATTTGTAACGATACAATGCTGACCTCAACACCATAAGAGGATGCGATCGCTCGTAGTTCAGCTGCCGTTCCAGCACGTCGATGCCCGAAGTGAAAATCTTCACCCACACTCACATGGGTTGCTTGTAAGCGCTGTATCACAATCTTTTCAACAAATTCCTGCGGACTCAAGGAAGCGAGTTCGTGATCGAAGGGCAGGAGTACCAGCTGTTCGACGCCCAGTAGACTGAGCTGTTGAACCTTTTCTGACCTTGTAGTGAGGAGATTCCAGCTTTTACCAGAAAAAAATTCACGGGGATGAGGATGAAACGTCGCCACTGTGCCATAGACAGGATTTGCCCCCAACCGGACTTGACGCTCAAAATTATCCTTCAGGTTTGGCGATCGCAACCCTTCAATCCGACCTTGACCCTCTCCCATCGGTGGTGTCACACCAATGGATTGTGAAGCCCCCGCTTTTTGCAAAATTGGTTGAATAACCTGTCTGTGCCCTCGGTGAACGCCATCAAAGTTTCCCAGGGCAACAGCAGTTGGAGTTAAAACAGTCGCGAAAGAGGAAGTAACCCACACGCTTTACATTTTGACACATTAAGGTTTTAGTGGCTAGTGCCTCACAATACGACGCACAGCTACGCCGGAATTTATTGCCTAACAACTAACCAGCAATGCAACCCACTACTATACTCTATACTGTGACACTTCCACACGCTGTAACGTGGACTTCTAGGCTAAAAGTTCCTGTTTCATAGCCTGTCTACTCAATCTTGCAGAGTTTTTCTCCTATCGAGAAGGGTATGACGACTCATCCATCTGAAGATTAGGATTAAACAGTGATTTTCGCTTCTTCCACAGAAACCATATTACTTGTGGCGGCTCTCCCTAGCTGAATGGTCTGACCTTCACGAGCCATAAAGGTATTGGGAAACTGCTGAGACGCTTGTTCTCCGACATGATCCAGAAAATCATCATTATGCAGAGGGTCATGGTGAAAAATTACCAGTTTTTTCACATTGGCGGCTTTGGCAACCTTGACCGCCTCTTGCCAAGTGGAATGCCCCCAACCCACCTTGCTCGATCCCTTCGAGTGGTATTCTTCATCCGTGTAGGTGGCATCGTAAATCATGACATCGGCATTCCGTGCCAACTGGAGAACATTTTTATCTAAGGTGTCTGGGAAATGTTCCGTGTCTGTAATGTAAGCAGCTGAGTAACCTCGCCAGTTAACACGGTAGCCCACAGCTTCACCAGGATGGTTTAATAGAGCATTTTCAACCGTAATATCTTCGATCTCAACAGTCTCCCCAAGTTCCAAGTCATTGAAATTCAAATCGGCCTGCATGACTCGGATGGGAACTGGAAAATTGGGGTGGAGCATCTGGTCAGTCAGACGCTTCTCAATCGTTGCACCATTAGGTGCAGGCGCTCCATAAATATGGAAACAATTACCCTTGATAAAAGCAGGGATAAAAAAAGGAACTCCCTGAATATGATCCCAGTGGGAGTGGGTAAAAAACATATAAGCCTCTACTGGCATTTGCGAAAGCATTGACTGCCCCAACACTCGCAAACCCGTGCCACCATCAAAAATCAGACGTTTACCTCCGACTCGCATCTCGATGCAAGGCGTGTTGCCGCCATAGCGGACAGTCTCCGGCCCTGGACAGGCGATACTTCCTCTGACGCCCCAAAACTGAATTGTGAATAGATTTTGCGTACTAGACATATTTTTTCCTTGCAGGCTTCTTCAGGCAGTTCATCAGTAAGTTTTACCAGGCTATTGGGGTTGTGCCGGAGCGTGAAGTCTGTTTTCGTTGATACGCTCAAGCTCCATCCAGGTTCTAGTAAAGTTTGGCGGAGTTGGCAAGTGGTGTTTGGCTAGGAGTTGCCCTATGCTCTAAACGAAAGTTGAAAACAGCTTAGCAGAAAGAAGTATTCACCCTGATAGCATTAGCGGTGTTAGGAGCGTCCGTGCTTCATGCCTTAGCGACGAAGCAGAATCCTCTTAACGCGTCGGATCGCTTCGCTAACGCACAAGCGGTCGTGTTGGCCCAACAAGAGGTGAAAGTGTCTAACTTGCGGACGTTAGACAACCAGCGTCTTACCTCTAAATTTCCTTGGTATTTGCTCATAGCGCGGCAGTTGCACAAATCAGCTGAGCCAATCAGCGGAAACATCCCCCGAAGAGGATATCCACAATCTTAATTCCAGTAAGGTTTCTTGTCAGAATTTTCACGCGTGATGCCAATTTATTATGAGAAGTGTGCTGCTTAAATAGCTGGATTCTCACGATACCTGTCATTGTCAAAAGGTTAGCAGTTTTGACTTAAACATGTCTTGCTCTTTATGCAACAACAGCATGTGATTTTGATCACTTGACATAGCGAGAGTCTCGTTAGTAACGAATCCGCTTTAATTGATTCGAGTTTGTGAATACTTCAAAACTCACAAATATGATAAGAGTGCAGTTCCGGTTTAGTCACAAAAATCGTACTTTTAAGCCATGCCAAGCTCTAGTTGACTAATAGTAGTCACTAGATTTAAACCCTTAGAGCTTTTTTGAGGAGATGCGACCAGCCAACATCCTGCGGCGCGATCAAACAGCCGCCCAGTATATGCCTATACATTCATGATAATCAACCTCTGCTGGAATGACCTTGCTGGTTATTTTTTTTGCGACGAACACCGAGCTAAAATTTAAGAAATATTACTTAACAGTTGAGAACACAATGGAACCGAACGTGGAAATCTACACTTGGAGCCGTTGCCCCTTCTGCATCCGTGCTAAAGCCTTGTTAAAGCAAAAGGGCGTTAATTTTACCGAATATTGTATCGATGGGGATGAGGCGGCACGCGCCAAGATGGCTGGGAGGTCACATGGACGCCGTTCTTTGCCGCAGATTTTTATCAATGATCAACACATCGGCGGTTGTGATGATATTTACGATTTGGAATTTCAGGGAAAATTAGATCTCCTGCTACAGGGCGGAGCCGCCGCTAGCTGACGATTTCAACCGCAGTGAACGATGCTCTTGGGAGTGGATTGACCAGAAGTGGCCTACTTTCTCTCGCTCTTCAGTGAAATGGAAAGGGCGTTGGTTGTGATTACTAATATAAGGAGGCAATCACAGAGGTAGAGCCATCTCAAAACATGGTAGCCTTTGCAGGGTGAGCTGAAATTCCCAAAGCCATCGTCAATACCGCAAGTACGATTGGCGCTTGGAGACGGTCACTGGAAGCAACACCCGATGCATTTGTCCGACGAGTTAAAGGATTTCTGGCGTGAAATTTGCGTTCATCATTGACCCGCTCTCAAAGCTCGATCCTGGTCATGATACCAGTGTGGCACTCATGGAAGCCGCACAAGCGTTAGGCCACGAAGTTTGGGCTACTCAGGCTGAAAAGTTGAGTGTTGTGAAGTCTCAAGCATGGGCGCTCTTGGAGGAGGTACAACTCACGCCCGCTAAACTAGTGGAGGGGCGGTGGGTGGTTCGTGAGGACTGGTATGCTGTGTCTGCCTCTGTTTCGCGATCGCTACAGGATATGGATGCTGTCTTTATGCGGACAGACCCACCCGTAACGATTCCTTATCTTTATGCTACCTATATTCTGGACTACATCAATCCCGAAAAAACGCTGGTCATCAATACACCATCGGGAATACGGGCGGCGAATGAAAAAATGTACGCCCTTCAGTTTAAGGACGTGATTCCAGAAACGATTGTTAGCCAGGATATAAAGGTGATCCGGAAATTCGTTGAGGAAAAAGGAGCAGGGGTTCTCAAGCCATTGGGTGGCAAAGCAGGGGAAGGAATTTTATTTCTAGAACCGGGCGATCGCAATTTTAACTCCCTAATCGAAGTGAGTACCCAACGAGGTCGCGAACCCGTAATGGTACAAACGTACCTTCCAGCTGCCAAAGAGGGGGATAAGCGGATTATCCTGCTCAATGGCGAACCCATTGGGGCTGTAAACCGAATTCCCAGCGGCAGCGAATTTCGCGGTAACATGGCAGTCGGTGGTCAAGCTGTGGCTACAGAAATTACGCCGCAAGAGCAGAAAATCTGCGCGACGGTTGGGCCGAAGCTACAGCAAGATGGCTTATATTTTGTCGGCATTGATGTAATCGGCGGCTACCTCACCGAGGTTAATGTTACTAGTCCCACTGGCATTCGCGAAATTGATCGCCTCAATAACGCGCAGCTTGCTAAACAGGTAATCGAGTGGGTAGAACGGGCGAAAAAAGGATAAGGGTTAGTGGTTAGTGGTGAGTAGGAAAAAAGTTATTTCACAATAAAGCTCCTGCTACCGTGCCTGAAACCCTTGTGAATGCTAGATTCATGCCCATTTGAGCTGAAACTATTTTTGTATCTGGGTTTGAAGCCATTTTTGTCTCAGTTTTTGTTTAAGTCCCATTAGCCGGAAGTTCCCCTTTTAGGGGAACTTCCGGCTAGAAAATGGCATTCACTGAGTTCTGAAGGCAATATAGATGCCACTGCATAACCGCTAAGGAGTCAGAACTATAGGTCTATGTCCCTGCGATCCAAGCCCTTCTTTGATTTGTAAAGCTTTATAAAGACTTGGCAGAGATCTAGGTTCTTGCTTCCGATAACCCGTTAGTGACATAGGGGAAGGTTAAACCAGATTATGTGAATAAAACCATGTGCGATAGTGCTCACCTGATTACTCTGCTTGAGAATGCTCTAAAGCAGCCAAAGGAGCGGCGCAACTTATTACAGTATCCAGAAAAACTGCAAGCGATTATGAGAAATATCCCTGCCCGTCGATGGCTCTTTGAGCAAGCTTGCCAAACTCATGACCGAAATCGGGCTATTAAAGCACGGCTATTTATCGTTGAAATCATGCAATACTCCGGTCAAATTTGGAAAGGAGGATAACCTGATGTCACCTGATATCTACGAAGAAGCACTGGCACGAACCTGGCTATGGTTCGGCGAGAATTTCCATCGCTACGACCCGGAACAGGCAAGTTTTGTAACTTGGTTTAACAACAAACTTAAGTGGGTGATTCGAGAGGTCATTCGAGAGCAAGCTGTTGAGCAAGGCAAACGAATACAGCCTCCAAAAAATAGCGACGGTGAGGCGATCGATCTGACCGATTTTTTTCCCGCACCAGCTCTTGATCACTGGGACGAAACGCTCCAGGAGTGGATGGACTTGGTGCAGCAAGATCCAGGTAAACAGTTGCGTAACTGTCGAATGCGCGACTATCCCCAGATTAATTGTCAGACTTTGTTACTGCAAATATTGACAGCGCTGCGCGACTTAGGTGAAGTTTCTTGGGATGAGTTGGCTCAAGGGATGGAAGTTAATAAAACTGCACTTATCAATTTTTGTAGGTCTCGATGCTCATCGTGTTTCAGACAGTTGTTTCTGAATATTTCTGAATAGTTGACATGGGAACTTTTTATCACTAATCGTTTGTTTAACCACAAATCATGACTGATACTATTCCATCTCTAATTCCACTTGCAATCCCGATTCTTGATGCGGAGCGTAGGGAGGCATATGAGGTTTCGACACAGTTTCCACGAGAGCAAGAAGAGCAGCACTATCGGAGTGTGCTTGTCGCGGTGGTGATGCGACGTTGTTTGACACTGTTGGGAATTGATTATTCTGAAGACATCATCCAAAATTGGAGCGAACCCAAATTAGACTTCTATCAACAAGTCAACCAACTTGCTTGTCTGTATATTCCAGAAGTGCAGAAGCATTTGTGGTGTTATCCAATTCATCCGGGCGATCGCCAATGTTTTCTCCCTAAAGGGGATGACAAGAGCCTTGGTATTGTGGTAATAGAGTTAGATAACCCCTATCGAGTCGGGCAGGTTTTGGGGTTTGCGCCAGTGGGGTCAGGGTCAGCGTTGTCAGTGAGCGCTCTCCAACCCCTAGACGCATTGATTGACTGTATAGTAGCGCCGCAACGATCGCCGATTCGGTTGAGCCAATGGTTAGACCATCTCTTTGAATCGGATTGGCAACCGTTGGATACTCTGCTGCAATCTCTGAGACAGCCAATTCTCAACTTTGCGAGCGCATTACCCAGACGAGGTAGCATAAATCCTGAAACAATTCAGCAATGGGTGAATCAGCTCTATCTCCAACAGTCTGCCAATACCCAGTCTGCTCCAGCCAATCTAGAACCCCCAACGGCACTGGCGCAATTAATTCAGACGACTCAAGATGATGAAATTCGTTGGCAAGCGGCAGAGTTGCTTTGGGAGTTAGATCCGCAACATCCGGCGTGTCCGGTCATCAGTTCTAAAGACTTGGGACTGTATCTAGCGGGTGAAGCGATCGCACTGATGGTTGGAATTTTATCTAAATCAGATGGCAAAATGTTAATTTTGCTCCGGGCGTATCCGCTCAAGCAACCCCACCTGCCCGAAGAGCTAAAGCTGATTGTCTTGGATGAAACGGGTAACACTTTGCAAGAACTGGAATCGAGGCAGCGAGATGACTATATGCAGTTCAAAATTACAGCCGATGTGGGCGATCGCTTCAGTGTGCGTGTGGTTTTCAATGAGGCAAGTTTTACAGAAAGCTTTGTCGTTTAGCTTATTGTGTGGTGTGAGCCAGTCGTGGTTTTCTGGCGCATAAATATGTATGTTTAACAATTAACCGTTGCCTCTGTTGTCTATGGTTCAGTCCCCGCCATGCCAAAATGTCGCTGTTGTGCTTCGGATTGGTGAAGGTAGCTTCACTGAAGGGTTTGCTGTAGAGCTACAGATTCTAGAGGACGGTTGCCTGATCGATAAAGATTCAGACTTTCCCCGCTTGGGGGCAGCCCCGGAGATACCGCAGTGTTATCAAGTGTGGAAACCGACTTATGATGCATTAGGTCGGGCAATCGGTAGCCGCGCTATTCAACCTGTGAGCGCACAAGTTACGCATAAGTCTAGCTTGAAGACTTGTCTCGACATGACCAAAGATTTTGAGACAAAAGTCAAAACGTGGTTGAGTAGTTCAACCTTTGGGATGCTGCGCGATCGCATCCAAGCAAACGTGGGGGTCGCGGCTGACCCCTCGGTTCCGATCATTTTGGATTGCGACACGGGTGATCTCGAACAAGACAATCTGCTTCGCAAGCTGCCGTGGCATACCTGGGACTTATTTGATCGGGTTAATCATGCAGAGGTTGTGCTAGGTGCCCGCTTTGCTCGTCATACATTACCGTTGCAGGCTAGAGTCAAGACTCTAGCCATTCTTGGCAGCGATGAAGGTGGACTGAACTTAGAGGAGGATATCAGAGCATTAAAGGAACTCGAACGAAATGGCTCCGAAATTCATATTCGATTGCAACCCGATCGCGAACAATTATCGAAATGCTTGTATCATCAATCCTGCGACATCTTGTTTTTTGCGGGGCATAGTTTCAGTGATGCAGGTTGCCAAACTGGAGCGATTCAACTTCAAAATGGCGTGCCTTTGGCAATAGATGACCTACGAGAGGATTTGAAACAAGCGATTCGCAACGGTTTAAAATTGGTCATTTTCAATTCCTGTGATGGATTGGGCATTGCTCGATTTATTGAACAATTGAGTGTAGCCGCAAAATTGAGAATGCCTGTAATGATTGTGATGCGAGAGCCGGTGCCCGATCGTGTTGCTCGCAAATTCTTGCAATACTTTTTGGAAGAGTTTTCTCAAGGTAAACCGCTTTATCTAGCTGTGCGCAAGGCGCGTAACAGGCTCCATTGGCTGGAGAGCGATAACAAACAACCCTGTCCGGCGGCAACTTGGTTGCCAATCGTTTGTCAAAATCCCAATCAGCCGGAACTTGTTTTCCCCCAGCTTCAGCCTGAGCCAATTACTAGTGAGCTGCAACCCGATGAAAGTCAGCCTAAACTTGAGTCAAAAACTGACCAACCGCCGCAACTGCATCCGCCAGACGCTCTGAAGTTACTGCTCATTGTTGGGTTGGTTGCATTGGGATTCCCATTGGTGAAAGTTGTGCCTCATGTCTATAACTCGATTAAAGACGCCATTCATACACCTGTAGAGCCACCCATACCAACGCTGCCATCTCCAAAAATCTATAACACCCTTGCTGAAGTTCCTGTCCCTACTGTCCCTACTGTCCCTAAAAACAAAGTCTCTTTTCGATACGGAGGGAGTACCACTTGGGCACCCATCCGAGGTTCAGTTGACCTAGCAATTGAACAAACTCTACCGAATTTTCGATTGCAATATGTGAATCCGCCAGAGGGCAGCATCCCTAGCACTGGAATGGGGGTTGAGATGTTGCTCAACGGAGAAATTGACTTCGCCCAAGCATCTCGTCTGCTGAATATAAAGGATATTGACAACGCGCAAAAAAAGGGAATGCGGCTCAAAGCGATTCCAGTTGCCAAGAGTTTCAAAGCGATCGCGGTTCATCCATCGCTCACGCTTAAGAATAAAGGCTTAACAGTGCATCAGATTAGGGAAATTTGCGACGGTAAGATAACGAACTGGAGAGAGGTTGGAGGACCAGATTTGCCAATTCAAGTGTTCACTCGCAAAACTACTGACCTGATAAGAACGCTCGGAGATAAGTGTCGAGGAAAGAATGCTGTGTCCATCTCCACACCGCAAGAGGTAATCCAAAAGTTAGCAGAAACTCCGGGTGGTTTTAATGTCAATACAGCGCCAATCCTGGTGCCACAGTGTTCAATTAAAACCCTGCCTGTAAAGAATGCGTCTGGGAAGTTCGTTGCTCCCTACAAAGAGCCTTTAGTCTCACCCACTGACTGCCGAGTGCAACCAAATCAAGTCCATGTTGAAGTCTTCAAAAGTGGAGAATATCCCAAAGAGCTAAGCGATACACTGTACGTTGTCGTTAAGGAAGATGGTCAGATCGGACAACAAGCGGGTGAAGCCTACGCGAACTTGTTGCTATCAAATGAAGGACAGAAGTTATTGGAAGCAGCAGGGTTTGTCAGCATCCGACAGACAAGATAAAGATTTGTAAACACTTCAGTTAAAGCAACGCCCATATCTCGATAAGCGAGCAGGCGGGCAAACAAGGGAGTTTAACTGATGTCCTATCGGGTAGAAGGAAATGTAGGATATTTGTCTTACGGTTGCTCTTTCAATATCTGGTTTGTTCTTTTGCTAATTGGCTTCTGGATTTTCAGTTATATTCGCAATAATTTATTTGAAGCGAGTCTTGTCAAGGAGATTGGAAACGCGGGAGTCCTTAAAATTTTACCGACTAGTACTGAAAGCTGCAAAATACCTCTTGCTGTAACAGAGGCTAACTTACTTGACTTTAGCATAGCCAAGCAATCTGAAGAGCCTGAAACCAGTATGGAAAATCTAAAAACATCGGGTCGGATTGTTTGCATTGATGAGTCAGCCAAGACAGAAGCAAAACTCATTAGCTCTAATTCCCAATTAATAGCCAATAAAACGGCTATTAAAGTTCTTGTGCTAACCACGAAACTCACAGGAGCAGCGAAGCAAAAACTTGAAGGCCAAGAGTTCTAGACTTTCCAGGATTGTCTTAGGAAGCCGCGATAGAGCGAGTAATCCAAAGAAACATTAGAAGGAAGTAATTCTATGAAATGGATGATGAATAAATCGAAAAGTTCGGCGTTTTTAATCTCTGCTGTGGTGTTAGCTTGTCTCGTTCTTGCTGGCTGCGCTAGCACGCAGCATGAATGGAGTCATTTCAAGAGTAACTGGTTTGGACTCGATCGCAAAATCACACTTTATTCTGCTGATGGTCGCGTGATTCGAGAGTGGCAAGGGAGGTACAACCTAGAAGTCGATAGCAATACTGTCCGATTTATTGAGAATGGCAAAGCTGTGCTTATTTCTGGCACGTTCGTAGTTGAAGAACAGTAAGGAAAAGACTTACCTCAGGTAGAAAACTGCATGAAACGCATTACAGGAGGAACCTATGCAACCCATTCGACAAGGTGACGTAATTTTGAAGTACATTTCACCTGCAAATAACGCGGATGGTCTGCCCAAAAAAATCTTGCATCAACGGAAGGTTTTACCGCACCTGACGCTAGCTGAAGGCGAAGTAACGGGACATCGACATCGAATTGCTGACGGGCAAGCAGAACTCTATGAGGAAAACGGCACCCTCTACCTGCGGGTACTTTCGGAAACAGCTAGGCTCGTCCACGAAGAACACAAAGCTATTGAAGTTCCTCAAGGAATCTGGCAAGTACGAATTCAACGGGAATACGTGGGAACAGAAGAAGTTTTCCGAACGGTTTCAGATTGAGGAATGCGATGCCTAGAATTACTCGCCTCACGGCTAAGCAGGAAGCCTTATTGCAAGTCTATCGTCAAAAATGGATAAACATTGCTCGAAACACTCAACAAATCGACCCTCAAAAAGCAACGAGAACAGTTCATAATTTCTACGCTGCCTTTGCTCAGCCGGAACCTCAAGTTCTTTGTTTCAAAGGCGCTTCTAGCGCATTGGCTGATGCCCTGGCTTACCAATTGAAATGGCGGTGGTTGATTTACGGGCTAGAGTACTTCCTCGGTATTCTATCTCTCCTAAGCTTTATCTTGTTTTTATCTCCACTTTTAGTCCCGTCATTGTTGTTAACTGCGCCTGTCTTGATAATTGCATTAATGGTTGCATTTTTGCAAAAAATTGTACCCAAATCAAAGCCAATTAACCAGCACTGGATATTGACCAGCCTTTTCATCATTTTCGGTTTTGTTTATTTCATCTATTTCATTTGGGTTAGCTCTATTATTGGCGCGAAAGCCTCAGCCCTTGTTTTCCCGATGATACTAAGTGCAGGAGCTGGTGGTTTAGGACTGCTCATTCTAAATTTTGTCTTTCACCGTGCCAGACATTGCTATCAACTAGCGATCAGATGTGTATCCAAGACCTCGAAAAGACAACGGCAGTCTTCTCGTCCACTCGCACTCTATCGTGCATTTGCATCTTGGCAAAAAGATTCAGCACTGTCGTTCGATCGCCGCTCCTTTTGTTTAGGGTGGCTACAGTTTCAGGTGAATGAGATTGGGTATCAAATATCTCCAGAAATTAAGCGGCACCTGTGGTGTGAACTGGTCGGATATCAACAGATAGGTGAAATTCGATTCGCTTATGCAACTCGTGAATGGCTAAAATTTGAGCAGTGGGACTCTACCCGTCAACAGATGTTGAGACAACTGCTCAGCCACAGCAGAAGGGCGAATAGTCGCGAGCAAGTGTTGATGGAGGTTCTGGTTGACCCTGGCTACTTGATGCCTTATTTGTGTTGGTTAGATTTTTGTATTTCTGAACTGGGTTGCCAGCATGACGAACCGAGGTGGCAGGCATTTTGCGAATTGATTCAGGCGTGTGGTTGGGTAATTCCGGGGCGAAATATCTGTTGGGTCTGCGATCGCCCGCTCCGATTATCATTAGACGAGCAATACCGTCTCCACGCTGAAGGAGAACCCGCTGTTGAATTTGCCGACGGCTTCCAGATGTACGCCTATCAGGGCGTAGAACTCCCTCCTCGCTATACTCTAGCGCCTCACAAATGGAAATCATCATGGTTACTTCAAGAACGCAATGCTGAACTGCGTCGAGTCCTAATCCAGGGGATTGGCTATGAACGCATTTGCCGAGAACTCCAAGCAACGCAGCTAGACACTTGGCGAGAGTACACGTTACTTAGAATCAATACACACAGCGATATTGAGCCATTTGCTCTGCTACAAATGACTTGTCCAAGTACCGGACACACTCACATCATTCGAGTTCCTCCTGAGATACAGTTTGCTCGTCAAGCAGTGCGTTGGGTTAATTGGGACATCGATGCTCAAGACTTTGCTGTTGAGACTTAAACCGTTTCACGTTCACCGCAAGAGTTAACGATTGAGCGGAATTATTTTGCAGCCAAATCAAAAGAAAAAGTTTTCTCCAAATACTCAGCTCATTAAAAGCCGAAATTGCTCGGTTTCATCTGTTGTATCAAATCTGAATGTTCAACTTATGTCAGTTATCAAGGAAACTTTGTCTGTACCCGCGTTAGCTTGCGTAGAAAAGCTGAAATCGCTCGATCTATCATCAATTGCAGCTTACTTGATGAATCCCCAAAATGGTTATGGATGGACTAGGCAACGAGCATTCTGTGCAATTAGGCGCTATAAAACGTTCTTGTTTGTCAGTTACCTGTATCCAAAAATCTCTCTTGTACCTACGCAAGATATTGACTATTTATGGCATTGTCACATTTTGCATACGCGAAAGTATCGCCAAGATTGCGAGACGATCTTTGGTTATTTTATCGACCATGAGCCTAACTCTGAGCTTTGGGGTGAGGCAAATGAGCCAATTCTAGATAATGCTTTTGCTCAAACTGAAGCACTCTTATCACAATTTGAGGGATGCTTTGAAGAGTCGGTTTTAGGAGAGGCTAAATTGCCTCAAAGCCTGAATCGGACAAAGTCTCAACTTCAAGAAGGCAATGATGCTAACCATTGGAACTTACACCTCTATCGTAGTGCTTGTGGCAGACCCAACAGATGATTGCTGAGAGTTCGTAGTTGCGTTTGAGCGCTAAAACCATCAAACAAGCTGCCATGTTACCCAACCTGAAAAGAAATGGTATATCTGTTAGAAGACCGAGGCTCGGTTTGGAATTTTCATGGGCTTTGGGAAAACCGAGTTACCGCTATATCTCGGAAAAGGATTTCGCGATCACCCTGCTCGATGAGGTTGACGGATTGCAATTTGTTCGTCGCCGCATGACCGTTGCCTATTAAGGTTACGATGGAACTAAGCTAATCAGCATAAAACATTGCATAGCTTGGACGGGCAGAATGCCCATCCCACAAGAAAAAGGCTGAAACCTAACTCCTAAATTAAATGCACAACAGCTTACTGACCGACTTTCTACTCACAACGTAAATTCAGCAAACTCACTGTTTTCATCCACATCGGAATTTTTGTCAGCACGAGTAGGCTGAAAATTAGAGCCACGAATTAATTCTTTAAACGTGATTTGTGGGTTTTGTTGGAGAATATTTAAAACACTGATGAAGTCCCTTACTACTTCGCGGGGAGTTGAGAGTTTATCTGCTCCCAAACGGTTGGCTACTTCTTTCTTAAACTCCTCTACTTCACGGGCTGAGAGTGCTTTTTTCGAGTTGTAATGGATAGCATGAACTTCAGCTAAGCGCTGCAAAAGCTTAGAGAGTTCTTCGGAAGTCAAAGGTTCCAGTTGGATGACAGGTGCGGAAGTATCTTGCAAACCTTCCTTGAGAAAACGGCTTTTTGCTAAGCGAGTCCTCCAGGATTCATCACTGTGCAGTCCCCGACGAGAATCTTCTATAAACTGAGGTGTGCCGCCGATAAGGATACCCAGGTGTTCAGCCTTACCCTGCATAGCATCATTAAACATCGCTAAAAGCTTGTCGTAGTTGCTTTGGCGAGAAGAGGTGTGGTTAATTTTGTATAAATGAATGGCTTCATCTAGCAGAATTAAAAGCCCTTTGTAGCCAATATCAGAAACGAATTGGGCAAATAGTTTGAGATAGTCATACCAGGTATCGTCATCAATAATCACGCGCACGCCCAGGGCTGATTTAGCTTCAGTTTTGGTGGCAAATTCACCCCGTAACCAACGCAGTGCAGCGTCCTTCTTATCGTTGTTGTCCTCACGGTAGCTTCGCCAATAGGCAATAATAACATTGGCAAAGTCGAAGCCATGCACCAAGCCTTCTAAATTATCCACGACTTCCCGAATTTTTAATTCAACTTGCTCGTCAAAACCCTCGTCATGAGGACGCTTTCCCGTTTCTTGGGCGACTTGGCTGAGAATACTACTAATCCATTTTTCCAGAATCAGCGCGATCGCACCTCCATTTGGATTCGTTCTGGTGGCAATATTCCCCATTAATTCCCGATAGGTTGCTACAGCATGATTTTTACTTCCGGCAAGGCGGCGTTCTGGTGATAAATCCGCATCCGCAACGACAAAGCCCTGTTCCATTGCCTGGTTACGAAGCAACTGGAGCAAAAAGCTTTTTCCTGAACCATAACGTCCTATAACAAAGCGGAAGGCAGCACCCCCTTCACTGATGTTGTCCAAATCTTGGGAGAGGGCGGCAATTTCTTTTTCTCTGCCCACTGCAATATGCTCTAAACCCACTCTCGGTACAACACCCGCCGCCAAGGCATTGATTAGGGCAGTTGAGACTCGTTTTGGAATTTTCTGCATTATCTCTCCTCAAGTTACCAGCTCTCTCAGTGCAAGAAGGCTCCAAGGCAGGAGGCTCCAAGGCAGGAGGAATATTGCTGATACAGTCAGCTTTTTCACCTTTGTCAACTGGATAGTTATTTCCCCCACGCTGCACTCAGTCTATCTGCCGTTTCAGATATTTCAGATATTATAGATAGCTATCAAAAGAACGATTTCTAAAGAGCAGTCGCCCCAGAATTATCAAATCTGTTTTAACGATTTCCTAAGAAATTCATCTTGCAAACCCTATTGGCACCCCTCTTCTAACTATGATTACAATTCCTGGTTACCGCATCACCCAACAGCTCTACTCAGGTTCCAGAACCCAAGTTTATCGCGGAATTTCTGAATCAGAGCAAAAACCTGTGGTCATCAAACTGCTCAAGAGTGAATATCCGACATTCAATGAACTGGTGCAGTTCCGCAATCAGTATACCATTGCCAAAAATCTCGATTTACCAGGAGTAGTTAAGCATCTGAGCCTGGAAAACTATGGAAATGGTTTTGCCTTAGTGATGGAGGACAATGGCTGTGTTTCCCTCGCGGAATATACCACCCATGAAGGGGCGGTAGGAACCGAAGGTTGTTCACCGAATGCTTTGCCCTTACCGCTAGATGAATTTCTCCCCATTGCCATCCAGATTGTCCAAACTTTAGAAGGACTTTATCACAATCGGATCATTCATAAAGATATTAAGCCCCAAAATATTCTGATTAACCCTGAAACGAAGCAGGTAAGGCTCATTGACTTCAGTATCTCCTCCCTATTACCTAGAGAGAATCAGGAAATTGCTAACCCTAACGTGTTGGAAGGGACGCTTGCCTACATGTCCCCGGAACAAACCGGACGCATGAATCGGGGAATTGACTACCGCACTGACTATTACTCGTTGGGGGTGACGTTCTACGAACTGCTCACCGGACAACTCCCTTTTCAGTGGGATGACGCAATGGAGTTAGTGCACTGCCATATTGCCAGGATGCCGACTCCTCCCATCCAAGTCAATCTTGTCATCCCCCAAGTGTTGAATGACATTGTAATGAAATTGATGGCGAAAACAGCAGAGGAGCGCTATCAGACCGCGTTTGGGTTGCGATATGACTTGGAGAAGTGTTTACAGCAATACTTAGCTACAGGCAGTAACGCTGCTTTTAAGTTAGGCGAACGAGACATCTGCGATCGCTTCGTGATTCCAGAAAAACTTTACGGCAGAGAAACAGAAGTGGCAACCCTTTTAGCTGCCTTTGACCGAGTGAGTGCAGGCACTACGGAAATCATGCTCGTGGCTGGCTTTTCTGGGATTGGAAAAACTGCTGTAGTTTCGGAAGTCCACAAACCTATTGTCCGGCAACGGGGTTACTTTATCAAAGGGAAATTTGACCAGTTCAAGCGCGATATTCCCTTTTCAGCTTGGGTGCAGGCATTCCAGAATTTGATAGGGCAATTGCTGAGTGAAAGTGCTACTTCTGTACAGAGGTGGAAAACCAAAATATCGAAAGTCTTAGGTGAGAACGGTCAAGTCATTATCGATGTCATCCCAGAATTAGAGCTTTTGATTGGCAAGCAGCCAGACGTGCCAGAACTGGAGGGGAGTGCTGCCCAAAATCGTTTCAATCTGCTCTTTGAGAAGTTTATCCGAGTCTTCGCAACTCAAGAGCATCCTCTAGTCATTTTTTTGGATGATTTGCAGTGGGCAGATTCAGCGTCTCTGAAGTTGATGCAAGTACTCCTGAGTGAATCTTCTGGGCACTATCTGTTGCTAATCGGAGCATATCGAGATAATGAAGTTTTTCCAACACATCCTTTTATACTCACGCTGGATGAGATTCGTAAAGCCAGGGCGACAGTTAACCAAATTACCCTAGCTCCTCTAGACCAAGCTTCCCTAAACTGTCTGATTGCTGATACCTTGTGTTGTTCCCTCCAAAGGGCAGTTCCATTAACAGAATTGGTGTTCACCAAAACCAAAGGTAATCCATTTTTTGCAACTCAATTTCTCAAATCTCTACATGAAGATGGGCTAATCTTGTTTGACTTTAGTTGCCACTTTTGGCAGTGCGATATTGCCCAAGTCAGGGCGCTGGCATTGACCGATGATGTGGTCGAGTTTATGGCACTTCAGTTACAAAAGTTGCCAGAGCCTACTCAGGAGGTTTTGAAATTAGCTGCCTGTATTGGCAACCAATTTGACTTAGCAACTCTCTCCATTGTGCATGAAAAATCTCAGGCAGAAACAGCGAATGACCTATGGAGAGCTTTGCAAGAAGGCATCGCTATTCCTATCAGTGAGGTTTACAAATTTTTTCAAGCACAAAATAATGAGTTTTCATTTATTACTAAGGCTGAAAAGTCAGTCCAATTACCCATTTACAATTTTTTGCATGATCGAGTGCAACAAGCTGCTTATTTTTTGATTCCAGAAGATCAAAAGCAGGCAACCCACCTGAAAATTGGGCAACTGCTGTTGAAAAATACTCCCGCAGTCGAACGGGAAGAGAAAATTTTTGCTATTGTCAATCAGTTGAATTATGGAGTGGAATTAATCACCCATCCAACTGAGCGAGATGAGCTAGCACAGTTGAATTTGATTGCTGGACGTAAAGCTGTAGGTTCTACAGCTTATGCTTCTGCTATCAGGTATTTAACCGTGGGAATGGAACTACTAACAGCAGATTGTTGGCAGAACCAGTACAATTTAACGCTAGCAATTTATGAATCAGCAACAGCAGCCGCGTACCTGAAGACTGACTTCGAGCAGATGGAAAAATGGGCAGCAGTTGTCCTACAACAAGCACAAACCATTCTGGACAAAGTGAAAGTTTATGAGCTCAAAATCCAGACTTACATGGCAGAGGGAAAACAACTCAAAGCAGTCAAGCTTGGGTTACAAGTTCTGAAGCTACTCGGTGTAACTTTACCAGAGTCACCTACCCCGTCGGATATTCAGTCTGGACTGGAGGAAACAGCAGCTACATTAACTGGGAAAGCCATTAATGATTTGATTAATTTACCTCCGATGATAGATGCTGAAAAGCTGGCAGCTATGAGAATTTTATCGAGTTTGTTTTCTGCTAGTTTTATAGCTGCACCTACACTGTTACCGCTAATTCCATGCCAACAGGTTAATTTATCTGTTGCCTATGGAAATTGTCCTTTTTCAGCCTTTGGCTATGCCAATTATGGAGTGATTTTGAATGGGGTATTACAAGAGATAGACTCTTCTTATCAATTCGGACAATTGGCTTTAAATTTAGTAGAACGTTTGAATGCTAAAGAAATTAAGTGTAAAACCGTCGATCAGGTTGCTGCATTTACAATACATGGAAAAGCGCACCTCAGAGAAACCTTTACTCTTTTACAGGAATCTTATCAAAGCGGCATAGAAAACGGGGATTTAGAATTTGCTGGTTATGCAGCAATGAATAAGTGTCAATATTCATATTTTTGCGGTTTGGAACTAACAGCACTTGAATCCGAAATAACAACCTATAGTCAGGCTTTAGCTCGAATCGGACAACAAGCATCGTTTAATTATAATCAAATTTCTCTGCAATCAGTTCTTAACTTAATTGGAAAGACGGAAAATCCTTGCCTTTTGCAAGGTGAAGCTTGCCATAAGGAGCAGCTACTACCAATACTTATTGCTGCCAATGACAGATTTGGAATATTTAAGTTATATTTGCACGAGACAATCCTTTGTTATCTGTTTTACGATTATCATCGAGCTTGGAAAAATGCTGTTAAAGCAGCACAGTATTTAGACGGAGCAACAGGTTTTTTTAATGCATTTATATTCAATTTATATGACTCATTGTCAGCTATATCAAGGTATCCTGATGTAGATAAAAGAGAGCAAAAAACTATACTCGAAAAGGTTCAAAATAATCAAAAAAATCTTAAAAAATGGGCGGATCATGCTCCGATGAATTATCTGCACAAATTTTATCTGG